>CAYFQS010000053.1:0-14449 GCA_964345245.1 uncultured Planctomycetaceae bacterium
TTTTCGCGCCGGGCGAATTGCTGGCCCTCGATCACCGCCGCGATCATCGCCGGCTGGCTGGAGCAAGTGCCGAAGGCGACGGTGATGGTCGGCGGCAGGGCGGCGTACGCCCGGCGCGTCGAACAGCAGCTCAAGCAGCGGGGCATCCACGTTCCCCGCGTCGCCAAGCAACGGGGATTCGCGGCGATGCGGATCACTCGATCCTGATCGTGTGGGCGATATAATCTCGCGACCGATGCCTGAAACGCAGTACGACATCATCGTGATCGGCGGCGGCCACGCCGGGGCCGAGGCGGCCTGGGCGGCGGCGAACCGCCTGCGCCCGACCGGCGGCCGCGTCGCCCTGATCACCATGCGCCCGGACCGCATCGGCGCGATGTCGTGCAATCCGGCGATCGGCGGGCTGGCCAAGGGGCAGATGGTCCGTGAGATCGACGCCCTCGGCGGGGTGATGGGGCTGGCCATCGACGCCACCGGCATCCAGTTCCGCATCCTCAACGCCAGCAAGGGCCCGGCGGTGCGCGGTCCGCGGGCCCAGGCGGACAAGTACGCCTACGCCCGGCAGGTCCGGCGGCTGCTGGGAACCCGCGAGAATCTCGACCTCGTCGCCGGGGCGGTGCGTGAGGTGCTCGTCGACAAGGGGCGCTGCGCCGGGGTGACGTTCGATCCCGAGCCGGGCGATCGCGGACCGCGCACGCTGGCCGCCCGGGCGGTGGTGCTCACCACCGGCACGTTCATGCGGGGGCTGATGCACACCGGCGAGTGGAAGGAAGCCGGCGGCCGGGTGGGCGAAGGCCCGGCCGAGGGGCTGAGCGCGAATCTGCGGTCGCTGGGCTTCGAACTCGGCCGACTGAAGACCGGCACCTGTCCCCGTCTCGCGGCGGAGACGGTGAACTTCGACGAGCTGCCCGTCCAGCCGGGCGACGATCCGCCTCAGCCGTTCTCGGAGATGACCGGCCGCGGCGGCGCGGATCCGGCTTATGCCGAACTCGCCGACCGTTTTCCCGTGCTCGAACAGCGGCCGTGCTGGATGACCCGGACGAACGAGGCGATTCACGAGAAGATCCGGGCCAACCTCGACCGCGCCCCGATATTCAACGGCCAGATCGAGGCCGACTCCGGCCCACGGTACTGTCCGAGCATCGAGGACAAGGTCGTGCGCTTCGCTGACAAGCATGCCCACCACGTCTTCCTCGAGCCGGAGTCGCTGGAGACCAACGAGATTTACTGCAACGGCATCCCCACGTCGCTGCCGGCGGACGTGCAGGCATTCATGGTCGCCCACATGCCCGGCTGCGAAGAAGCGACGATCCTGCGTCCGGGCTACGCGGTGGAATACGACATGGTCTGGCCTCACCAGATCGACGCGACGACCATGACCAAGCGGGTGGCGGGGCTGTTCCTCGCCGGCCAGATCAACGGGACGAGCGGCTACGAGGAGGCGGGGGGGCAGGGCCTGCTCGCCGGACTGAACGCGGCCCGCTATCTCGACGGCGACGACCTCGTCCGGCTCGGCCGGGAGCAGGCGTATATCGGCGTGCTCATGGACGACCTGGTGACCAAGACGCCGCGCGAACCGTATCGGATGTTCACCAGCCGGGCGGAGCATCGGCTCATGCTCCGGTCGGACAACGCGCCGGAGCGGCTGACCCCGCTCGGCCGGGAGTGGGGCCTGGTCGACGATGAGCGGTGGGGCGTGCAGGAGGACCGCCGCGCTGCGATGGTCGCGCTGACCGGCTATCTCAAGTCGCATCACGTGGAGGTCGACGGCAAACGACAGCGGCTGTGGGACTGGATTCGCCGGCCGAACATCGACGCCGACGACGTGCTCGGCCGGTTCAACGGCGACCCGGTGCCGCGCGATCCGGTCCGGATCGCGGCCCTGCTCAGCAAGGTGCAGTACGCCGGGTTCATCGAACGCCACCGCAAGCAGTGGCAGCGCGTGGCGAAGCAGGAACATCGGCGCATCCCGGAAGATCTCGACTACCACGCCGTCACGGGCCTGCGCAACGAGTGCAAGCACGTGCTGGAGAAATTTCAGCCGTCCACGCTCGGCCAGGCGTCGCGTCTTGCCGGAATCACCCCCGCCGACCTCACCGTGCTCACCCTCGCGCTCCAACGCGAGTAGGAAGGAAGCCGCATGTCCAAGGGTTCATCGACGGTCGTCAGCATCGAGGGCGACGATTTTCATATCAACGGCGAGCCGACCTGTGCCGGCCGCGAGTACCGCGGCATGCGGATCGAGGGTTTGCTGATGAACGCGCGATTCGTGCAGGCGACGTTCGACGATCTCAATCCCGAGACGCGGGCGCGGTGGGACTACCCGGACGGGCGGGCGTGGGACGCCGAGGCGAACACGCGGGCCTTCGTGGCGATGATGCCGCAGTGGCGGCAGGCGGGGCTGCTGAGCTTCACATTCAACCTGCAGGGCGGATCGCCCACCGGCTACAGCAAGGTTCAGCCGTGGCACAACTCGGCGTTCACCGAGACCGGCGACCTTCGGGAAGCGTACATGCGGCGCGTCGCGATGGTGCTCGACGAAGCCGACCGCCTCGGCATGGCCCCGATCCTCGGCCTGTTCTACTTCGGGCAGGACCAGCGCCTGCAGGACGAAGCCGCGGTGATCCGCGGCGTGGAAAACGTGGTGGACTGGCTGATCGCCCGCGGCGACCGGCATGTGCTCATCGAGATCGCCAACGAAGCGAACATCAACTACGACCACCCGATCATTCTCGCCGATCGCGTGCACGAACTGGTCGAACGCGTGCGGCAGCGATCAGCGGGGAAGCTGGACACGCCGGCGGAGCGGCTGCTGGCCGGAGCGTCGATGAGCGGCGGCGCGATTCCGCCGGACACACTCATCGCGGCGAGCGACTTTCTGCTCCTGCACGGCAACGGCGTGAGCGAGCCCGACCGCATCCGTGAGATGGTGGACGAGTGCCGCGCCCGGCCGACCTGTCGCGGTCAGCCCGTCGTGTTCAACGAAGACGACCACGAGGGCTTCGACGAGCCGGACAGCAACATGCTCGCCGCCGTAAGCCGCCACGCAAGCTGGGGCCACTTCGACTACCGGCGCGAGGGTGAACCTTTCGAAGCGGGCTACCAGTCTGTGCCCACCGACTGGACCACGTCGCACCCCCGCAAGCAGGGGTTCTTCAGGTTGCTGAACGAAATCACGTCGGGCGGGTGATCAGTCGGAATCGGAAACGTCAACAGTCAAGGGTGCCACGATCGGACCCGGAGCGTAGCGCAGGGCCGACCGTGGCACTTCGACCAGCGAGTTCCTGCGCACCTGAATCACGGAAAACCCCACCCCCGGTTCCGCGGGCGTGTGGCAAACGAGCGGACCGCTTGCCGGGGGTCGGTCCGCTTTCACTCGTTCAGTCGTTGCCCGGCCAGCCGTCGAAGACGAACCGCCCGTTCTTGCTGATCACTTCGCCGTCGACCTCGATCGTTCCGCCTTCGCGAAGGTCGCAGACCATGTCCCAGTGCAGGCCGGACTCGTTGCGGTTGCCGGTCTCGGGATAGCCGGCCCCGACCGCGGCATGGAAGGTCCCGCCGATCTTCTCGTCGAAGAGCGTGTTCTTCGTGTAGCGGGTAATGTTGTAGTTCGTGGCGATGGCGATCTCGCCGAGCGACCGGGCGCCTTCGTCCTGGTCGAGTTGCGCGGTGAGAAAGCCGAGGTTCTTCGAGGCCTTGGCGTCGACCACGCGTCCCTTCTCGAAGGTCAGCTCGATGTCATGCACCTCGCGCCCGCCGTGGACCGCGGGGAAGCTGTATCGCGCCACGCCGTTCACCCCGCCGTCCTTCGCCTTCAGGTTCGGCCCGGTGAACACCTCGCCGTCGGGGAAGTTCTCCCGCCCGGCGCAGTTGATCCACTTCATGCCTTCGACGTTCACCGTCAGATCGGTCCCGTTGGCCGCGGAGAAGTGAATCTCCTTCCTGCCCGTCAGGTAGTCGACGACCTTCTGCTGCCGCGTCTCGATCTCCTTCCAGACCGCCACCGGATCCTCGGCATCGAGGTGGCCGGCCTGGAAGACGAAGTCCTCGTACTCCGCGAGCGACATCTCCGCGTCCTGGGCGCTGGCCTGGGTGGGGAACAGCGTGCCGCACCATTTGAGCTCGCCCTCCGCGGCACGGTTGAAGAACACCTTCATGATCGGCTTCCGGGCTGACGACGACCGGGCCAGCCGTTTCGGGTCAACGCTGGTCATCGACTTGGTGTTCGTCTCCGCCCACAGGCCGATGCTCGCGTCGACCGTCTCCACCTCGTGCCGCAGCAGAGGCGAGACGTAGGTGAGCTGCTCGTCGCCGGCGTGGCGGAGGAAGATTTCCCGAAGCGAGTCGGGGGCGCACTTGAACTGCACGTGGGCCCCGGCCTTGATCAGGGCCTCGTAGATCGCTTCGAGCAGCGGGATCGCGGTCGGCTCGCCGGACAGCCGCACCAGCCAGCCCGGCTGCACCCCGGTGGAGTACCGCACGATCACGTCCGCGAGTTTGTCGAGTCTTGGATCACGCATGGTTGGCTTCCCTTTCAACTTCCAGCCACGCATGGTATCGGTCGCGCCGGTCGATTGCCATGACCGCCTCCGCACAGTAGGTTGGCCGGTCCACCGAATTCCCATGGAGATCGCCATGAACATCGTCGTGCTCATGATCGACACCCTTCGTTACGACTACCTCGGCGCCAACGGCAATGAATGGATCGAAACCCCGAATATGGACCGGCTCTGTCGCGAGAGCTGGTGCTTTGATCACTACTATGCCGCGAGCTATCCCACGGTTCCGCACCGCACCGACGTGCTGACCGGGGAGTACGGCTCGCCGGTGCACACGTGGCAGCCGCTCGGCTGGGATCGTGTGACCTTTCCCCGCGTGCTCGCCCATCACGGCTACGCCACGCAGATCATCCACGACACGCCGCACCTCGTGAACGGCGGGCACAACTTCGACTGGCCCTTCCACTTCTGGACCCAGGTCCGCGGGGGCGAGGTCGACCGCCCGTGGATCGACAAGCTGCCCGAGCAATGGCCGGGCAACTGGAAGCAGGACCCGATGTGGGATTCCGACGCGCCCCGGGCCCCGCACTGGGCCGGCATTCCCTACACCTTCGCCAATCGCAAGCGCCGCGATCACGATGACTGGAATTGCGCCAAGCTCTTCAACACCGCGAGCCGGTGGCTCCACGATAACGCGAAGCGGGAGAACTTCTTCCTGTGGATCGACTGCTTCGATCCGCATGAGCCGTGGGACGCGCCCGAGCAGTTCATGCTCAAGTACGACCGGCGTGACGGCTACGACGGCAGCATTGATCCCCGTTCGTTCGCCTGTCGCAATGATCCGGGCATCCCGGAGGAAGCGAAGCAGCATGTCGCCGCCCAGTACGCCGCAAAGACCACCTGGATGGATCACAACCTCGGCCGTTTCCTCGATGCGATGGACGAGCTGAAGATGTGGGACAATACGGCGGTGGTGTTGCTGTCCGATCACGGCACGAACGTCGGCGAGCGCGGGAAGTTCGGCAAGGGTTTCCCCGTGCGGGAGCAGGAGGGCCATATTGTGATGGCGATCCGCACGCCGCGCGGCGACGCCGGCCGCAGCGACATGATCGTCCAGCCGCAGGACCTCTGGGCCACGGTGTGCGGGCTGGCCGGCGTGCCGACCCGGCCGGGCATCGACAGTCATGACGTGCTGTCGCTGGCCCGGGCCGGTGATCGCTCGCCGCGGCGGATCGCCCTGTCCGGCAACTCCGCCGAGGGGTGGGGCGACGAGCGCCGCCCGTGCATCATCACCTGCTTTGATGGCGAGTGGGGGATGGAGGTCGGACTGAAGCCGGAGGATTCGAGCTTGGTGCGGATGGGGTCGCTGGAGAACGTGGCCGGCGATCACGCGGACGTGGTCCGGCGCCTGCACGCGGAAACGCTGGACGAAATCGAACGTCGCGGGGCGCACCCGGACCTGATGGCGTGGCTTCGCTCCGGCGGCGAGACGCCGTTCCCGGTCGCGTGCCCGAAGCACGCCGCCTGGCCAAAGCCCGCGGGATACGAGTCGTATTTCAACCGCTGCTATCGCGGGGAGTAGTTCAGTTGCTTCGGGGGTGACACGGGCAAACCGCGCCCGCCTCTGCGGTCTTGCTTGCCCAGGGCGCGCCGTCCGCGGATGCCGCCGCCTACTCCCGCGCCATCCAGTACAGCCCGATGTACAGCTTCGGATCGACCAGCACCCCCGCGTCGCGCTTGGACTGCAGCCAGGATTCCAGCCCGTCGCGCGGCACGGCGTGAACGAGAATGGTCTCGCTCTCGTCGCCGCCGCCGTCGTGTTCCCGGCTCAGATCGCCGGCTTCGTAGAACACCACGTGCTGGTTGACGAGGCCCGGTTCGGGCGGGCCGGCGATCAGACGCCGCCACGTGTTCGCCCGGTAGCCGACTTCCTCGAGCAGTTCGCGCTTCGCCGCTTCGAGTTCGGCCTCCGCCTCCTCGCCCCTGATATCGCCCACGAGCCCGGCGGGCGGTTCGATCACGTTCGCCGCCACCGCCGGTCGGTACTGCTCCACGAGCAGCAGCCGATCGTCGTCGGTCGCCGCCATGACCACTACCGCCTGCGTCGTGCGCCGCCGCTCGATGTACTCCCAGTGCCCGCGGGCCATCAACCGCGCGTGCCCGCCGTCGTGCACCACCTTCGCCGGCTCGTAGTCGTTCATGCGAGCACGTCTCCCATCGCCTGGGGGAAGGTCACTTCTAGCAACGTCGTTTCCTCCGTGACTTCGAACTGCGGTTGGACGGTGCCCGCCGGGATCAGCAACGTCTGCCCCCCGGCGAACTTCACTTCGCCTGCCTGCTCGTGATCGCAGGTCAACCGACCGGCCCCGGCGAGCACCATCCAGACCTTCGGCTGCGTGCCGTCGAGGTTCACCGCGTCCGCCGCGCCCGCCTTGATCGTGAACTTATCCATCCGGAAGTACTCGCACCGCACGAGCGGCTCGGCCCGGCCCCGCGGTGTGTCGATCTGCCCGTCAAGCTCGTAACCGCGCGTGTCTGCCGGGCCGAACTCGATGCACTCGATCGCCTGGTCGACGTGCAGCTCGCGCCCGGTGCGACCCCAGTCGTACACGCGAAACGTTGTGTCGCTTGGCGTCTGCACCTCGGCCACGAGGATGCCTTCGCCCAGCGCGTGACACGTGCCGCTGGGCAGGTAGTGACAATCGCCCGGCGAGACCGGCACCGCGATGATCAGGTCCTCCACCGTGTTGTTCGCGATCGCCTCGCGGAACTGATCCGGCGTCACGCCTTCCTTCACGCCCTTGTAAATCACGGCACCCCGCTCGGCGTCCACGATGTACCACGCCTCCGACTTCAGGTACGCATCGGCGTGCTTCGCGGCGTAGTCGGCGTTGGGGTGCACCTGCACCGAGAGATTCTGCCGGGCGTCGAGGAACTTCACCAGCAGCGGGAAGCAGCCGTCTTCGGTCGGCTGGAGTCGGCCCATGAGCTGTTCGCCGAACTCGCCGATGAGGGACTGCACGGTTCGCCCGGCCAGCGGGCCGTTCGCGACGCGGGAATGCTCGGCCCCGCCGCCGCCCCCGCTCGCCGAAGTCGTGCTCAGGTCCGCCAGCTCCCACGACTCGCCGACCGATTCGCCGGCCGGCAGATCGCGGCCCAGCTTCTCCAGCGTCCGCCCGCCCCACACCTTGGCCTTGTAGATCGGATCAAACTTCAACGGATACAACGTCATGCGTCAGCTCCTTCCCTGGCTGCCCCACAGTGTAGTGTTTCAAGCCGACGCCTGAGAAGCGATGCCGACCCGCAAGGCGGAGATCGGTCCCCCGGTTGACCGCCGTGCCCCGGTTCGTTCTCATGGGCCGGATTCGACCCGGCAAGGTGAAAGCACTCATGGATGAAACTGTTCTGCTCACCGGCGCGGCGGGGTTCATCGGCTCGCACGTGGCCGAGCGCTTGATCGGTGAAGGTTGCAAAGTCGTCGGCATGGACAACTTCTGCGATTTTTACGACCCGGCCCGTAAACGATCCAATCTGGCCGGCCTTCTGCGGTCCGACCGTTTTACGCTTGTCGAAGGGGATATCCGGGACCGGCATGCCGTCGAAGCGGTCTTCGCCGCCCATGCGCCGGACGGGGTCGTGCACCTCGCCGCCATGGCGGGCGTGCGGCCGAGCATCGAACGCCCGAGCTACTACACCGACGTCAACGTCAACGGCACGTCGATCCTGCTCGACGCCGCGGTCAAGCACAACGTCAACCGCTTCGTGTTCGCATCCAGTTCCAGCGTGTACGGCAACAACGAGAAGGTGCCGTTCTCCGAGGACGATCCGGTCGACTACCCCATCAGCCCTTACGCGGCGACGAAGCGGTCGTGCGAGCTGATCTGCCACGCCTTCTGGCACATTCACCGGCTGCCGGTTTTCTGCCTGCGGTTCTTCACGGTGTACGGCCCGCGTCAGCGGCCGGATTTGGCGATCGCGAAGTTCCTCCGCCTCGTGGCCGCGGGTGAGCCGATCCCCTTGTTCGGCGACGGCTCGACGAGTCGGGACTACAGCTACATCGATGACATCGTGGACGGCGTGATGAGCGCCATCGACCGCTGCGACCGTTTCCGTATCTACAACCTCGGCGGGTCGAGCCCGGTGACGCTCAGCGAGCTCGTGGACACCATCGGGCAGGTGGTCGGCCGACCGGTGGAGATCGATTCTCAACCGATGCAGCCGGGCGACGTCAACCGCACCTACGCCGACCTCAGCCGGTCGAAGCCCGAGCTCGGCTACGCGCCGACGACGGAGTTGATTGACGGCATCCACCGCCAGTGGGCGTGGATGCGGGAGCAGGGCCTCGCCGACTGAGCGCAGCCGTCGGTCGATCGATTCGCTACCATCACCGGCATGCACGAACGGCTACGTCATGAACTGCTCGGTCGCTTGGCCGGAGCCGTCAGCGACCATCCGTATCTCACGCTGATCTCGGCGATGGGGCTGACGGTGATCGCCATCGTGCTGACGATTTCGCTGCTGGAATTCCAGGCCGACCGCAACTCGCTGCTCGATGACGACCTGCCGTGGAACGCCCGTTACATCGAGTACGTGGAACGTTTCGCGGGTCACGATGACCTCGTGGTGGTGGTGAAGAAGCCGGCCGGCGCGACCGGCGGCGTGCGGGCGCGGGCGTACGTGGACGCCCTGGCGGAGGGGCTCGGCGACGAGCCGACCATCCGGCGCGTGTACTGGGGCTTCAACCCGGCGGAGGTCTCGCCGGCGGCGATCCGCATGCTGCCCTGGCCGCAGTTCCAGCAACGACTCGCCGAGTTGAAGGACGCCGGGGTTCTGCTGCGATCCGCGAATATCGCCGAACTGATCGCGCAATCGGTCCAAGGCCTGCGAAGCGAGCAGCCGGAAGCCACTTCGCCGGCGCAGGCGGCGGAGGAGATCGGCGAGTTGACCGCGGTCGTCCGCGCGGTGGAGCAGGCCGCATCCGGCGAAACGCGAGCGGCGGGGGCGACGCTCGCCGAACTCGGCCGCAACGGCGGCTGGGAATACCTGACCAGCGATGACGAGTCGCTGCTGCTGATGCTCGTCGAGGCCCGGCTGCAGGCGGGCGATCTGGACGTTTACGCCGAGACGCTGTCGGCCATTCGGCAGAACATCAATCAGCTCAGCCGGGCGATGCCGGGCATCGAGGCGGGGGTGACCGGCGTGCCCGCCATCGAGGCCGAGGAAACGATGATCTCGGTGAGCGACTCGACGCGCTCGTCGATCCTGGCGGTGATCGCGATCGCGGTGGTCCTCGTGATCGCCTTCCACAGCTTCCGCAAGCCGCTGCTCGCCCTGGGTGCCCTGCTCATGGGCGTGGCGTGGAGCTTCGGGTTCCTCAGTCTCGCCATCGGGCACCTGCAGATTCTCTCGGTGGTGTTCACCGTGATTCTGCTCGGGCTCGGGATCGACTTCGGCATCCACCTGATGAGCCGATTCGAGCTGATCCGGCACAGCTTCGCCGACGGCGAACCGGGCTTCCGCGAGGCGATGATCGACACCATGCAGACCGTCGGGCCGGGCATCATCACCGGGGCGATCACCACGGCAGTGGCGTTCCTGACCACGTTGTTCACCGATTTCAAAGGTATGGCGGAGATGGGGCTCATCGCGAGCGCGGGGATTCTGCTGTGCCTGGTATCGCTGTTGACGGTGCTGCCGGCGTTGATGCGGCTGTTTCGTCGGGACACGCGTCACGTCACGCCGCGTGAGCACCGGCCGATCGACCTCCACGCCGCGGAATGGCTCATGCCGTTCGTTTGCCGGCCGTACCTGACGCTGATCGTCGCGGCCGTGATCGTGCTCGTCTCCGCGGTGGCCATGCGACAGGTGGGCTATGACTACAACCTCGCCGACCTGCTGCCCGAAGGCGTGAGGTCGGTCTACTGGCAGAACCAGTACCTCGAGCACAGCGAACGGTCGGTGTGGTTCGGCGCGTCGATCGTGGACACGGTCGAGGAAGCGCGGGTGTTCGCGCATCGCTTTCGCGAGGTGCCGCAGGTGGCGAGCGTGGGGGGCGTGGGGTTGCTGGCGCCGCCGAAGGAGCCGCGCAAGCTCGAGGCGATCGAAGGCGCGCGGCAACAGATGGCCGCCGCTCTGCAGCCCGGCCCGGCCGGCCCGGCTTCCGAAGCGAGCGGTCTGGCCCGGCAACTCGAAGGGTTGCAGCTCCTGCTCGGCATGGCGATGGGCCGAGAAGCCGTGCGCGCTGCACCGAGGGTACGGCAGGCGCTGAGCGAGTTACGGGATGCCGCGACTGGTGCGAGCACGGCTCTGGGCAACGCCCCGGCCGACGCTCTGCCCGACCGGCTGGCGCGGCTCCACGAGCATTTCGTCGAATGGCGGGCCGGCGCGCGAGAGAGGGTCGCCGCGGCGCTGTCCACCCGTCCGCTGACTCTCGACGATCTGCCCGCCCTGGGCAAGCGCGAAGCGGTGGGCGAGGACGGCCGGCTTCTGCTGAAAATCTACCCCAGAGGCGATCTCTACGAGCCGCGCGAACTCGAGCCCTTCATGACCGAGGTCCGCAAGATCGACCCGTTGCTGACGGGAACGGTCGTGCAGATTTACGAATCCGCCCTGCTGATGAAGCGCAGCTACCAGTGGGCGGGCGTGTTCGCGGTGGTGGCGGTGTTCCTGCTCGTGTACCTCGATTTCCAGCGCCTCGCCGACGCCGTCCTCTGCCTGCTGCCCGTGGGCGTGGGGTTCGTGACCATGTTCGGGGCGATGTGGCTGGCCGGCTTCTCGATCAATCTCGCCAATATCATCGTCCTGCCGCTGCTGTTCGGCATCGGCGTGGATGCGGGGGTGCACCTGATGCATCGCTATCGCGTCGCCCCGCGCGATCACCCCCCCGGGCTCACCGCCGGCACCGGCAAGGGCATCCTCCTCACGGGCGTGACCACCATGATCGGCTTCTCGTCGATGATGCTCGCCCGTCACCGGGGAATCGTCAGTCTCGGGTTCGTGGTCACCATCGGCGTGGGGCTGACGCTCCTGGCGTGCCTCACCGTCATGCCCGCCGTCCTCGAACTGCGCAACCGCTACCACGCCCGCCTCACCCGCAAACGCTGGGAAGCGGCCGAACGCCGAAGCTGACTGGAAGATGGTTCAGGGCTCGCCGGCGGGCGGCTTACCCCGCCTCGCGGCGGAGGCGATTCTCGCGCCGACGTTGCTTGAAAAAATCGCGGAGCATTCCCCGGCACTCCGGCGCCAGTACGCCCCCGACGACTTCGACTCGATGATTCAACCGCTCGTCGTTGCAAATCCGGAACAGCGTCTCGACGGCGCCCATTTTAGGATCGGTCGCGCCGTAGATGAGCCGACCGACTCGGGCGTTCACGATGGCGCCGGCGCACATGGGGCACGGCTCGAGGGTCACGGCGAGCGAGCAGTCGCTCATCCGCCATTCGCCGAGTTCGCGGGCTGCGGCCTGAAGGGCGATGATCTCCGCGTGAGCGGTGGGGTCGGTGTTGGATTCACGCAGATTGTAGCTCTCGGCAATGATCTGCCCGCCCCGGTAGACCACCGCCCCCACCGGCACCTCGTTGACATCCCACGCCTGGCGGCCAAGCGCGATCGCCCGGCGCATCATCGCCAGGTCCTCCTCCGTCGCGTGGTGGCGATCCAGTTGCTCCGCCAGATGCAGACGGCCCATAAGCCCGCTCCAAAACCGCCGCAGCCAGGTGCGCTCCACCCGCCGCGATAAATCCGCGCTCTGGGCTCTTATCGGCTTACGAGTCACGGCGGTTTACCTTCCGGGGATAGGACTGCCTCGGGCGATGGCCTATCGGTTACGGATCCGCTTGTGGCGCCGGCTTCCGGGCCAGCGCGCGGCACAGAATCAAACCCAGTTCGAACAGCGCGTACATCGGCGCCGCGAGCAGGATCATCGACGCCACGTCGGCCGGCGTCATCAACGCCCCGAACATGAAGCACCCCAGCAGCGCGAATTTGCGGCCTCCGGCGAACTGCTCGACGTCCATCAGCCCCAGCCACGACAGCAGGAGCATGACCAGCGGGAGCTGGAACCCGATCGCGAACGCCAGGGCCATGCGCAGCACGAAGCTGATGTATTCCGTCGTTCGCAGGGCCGAGGTCATCACGCCCGTCTCGCTGAGCGACAGGCGCAGCACGCGCTCGCCCACCGCGATGCGGAGCTGGGCCTCGGGGAGTTTGATCCACATCGCGCCCTCGCCGGGGTTCACCGGATCGGCCAGCAGCACCGGGGCGGCGGGCGGGGCGGTCGTCTCGGGCGGCGGCTCGGCGTCCGGGGCCGCCGGGGCCAGGGCCACGCGGTCGAAGACCCAGTTGAACCAGCCGGCCTCATCGACCGGGTCGGCGGGGAAGCTCATCGAGAACCCGAGCAGGAACGCCAGGGTCACCGGCAGCATGAGGTAGTACATGAACAGCACGCCGGTGATCGTCAGCCCGATGCTCCCCGGCACGAGGGCGAGCACGAAACGGCGCTCGGTCCGATAGAGCCCCGGCGCGACGAACTTCCAGAACTGCCACATCACCCACGGCAGGGCGATGATCAGCCCGCCGATCAGACTCACCTTGAGGTAGATCGCGAAGCCCTCGGCGGGGGAGAGGGTGAGCAATTGCGGCGGCAGGCCGAGGCGGGCGAGGGCGACGCGTCCCGGCACGCAGATCAACGCCACCGCCTGCTTGCCGAACAGCAGCATCACCGCTCCGCAGACCACCGGCCCGATCAGGGCGAGGATGATCCGCCGTCGCAGGTCCTCGAGGTGGTCCCCCAGCGACATTCGAAATTGATCCGGATCGCGCGTGGCCATGGGCCGCTATGATACGCTTTTCGGATGCAACCGTGACCCATCCGGGCAATCGCACCTCGCGTCCCACGGGTATGACGGCCCACGCACACGAATTCACCGCCAGGGCGATCCGGTCACCGCGGGGGATCGAGTGCGTTGGGCAAGCGCCGGCCCTGCGGAACGCGCGACGCGGCTGCTTCGGCGCGATCTCGCTTCAGCGAGGCGTGCAACGAGATTGCACGGCCGGCTCTCCATTGCCCTCAGCGTGAACTCGGGCCGAAGGCCCGGGCGAGTCCGATCGTGGCGCACGCCGCCCGCTCGCCGCGTCCGCGCGCCGTGGGCGGGACCTTTCACGAAAGTCTGTGAGGGACGTGAAGGTCGAATGCGATGGCCTTGGCGCTCGATCGGGAAGGACGCAGCACGGCCCGGCCGACTGGCCGGGCCGTGAGGAGGATCGGATGGATTTCCTTGGCGGGCCGATGCGTTCGGCGGGAGCAGTTCACTTGCTCGCCGAGGCGGTCTTGCGGCGCTTGCGGGGCTTGGCGACTTGGAGCCGCTGCACCCGGTCGGCCGCGTACCAGACGCCCTTGCTGTACGGCTTGTGCGTCGGCCGCACGCAGATGAAGCCCATGTCGCTTTCCGAACGGATGTCGCTGATACGACCGGACATGTTGTCCGACAGCGGGCTGACGGTATCTCCTTTGTGCAGTTCCAGACCGTTCACGTCGCGAATCGTCACAGAGCTATCTCCTGAAGTCTTGTGGGGAAACAAATTAAAGCTATCCAACTATAGGCGCGGTCTGCGGCGGAGACCACCCCGTCGAGCCGGCGATTGCTCACCAGCGATTAACAGGCGCAAGAGGTTGGATTTGCCATAGCACGGGAAAGAACCCGTCCCGCGCGTGACCGTAAGATGGGGTACCGAGTGAGAGGTTGCAGTGACCAAACGCGAAATGATCCAGCGTCGCCGCCGGCGAAAGCAGCGGGGCAAACGCCAGCGGGCGGCGATCCGACACGCCACGCTGACGCACATGCCCATCTGGCTGCTGCGTAAGCGGCTCGGCCGTACCTTCAAAACCGAGCAGTTCGAGACCATCGCCCGGACCGTCGATCTGCCCCACCTGCCGGACGGGCTGTGCGGGC
>CAYFQS010000054.1:0-13057 GCA_964345245.1 uncultured Planctomycetaceae bacterium
CTCCGGTACACTGTGTGGTTTGATTGGGGTAAGGCACGATGGCGCGACCGATACGACAACTGGCGGGCGTGTTGATATTGGCCGTCGCGGGGCTCGCCGGGTGCGAAGGCGGCGGGCCATCGCTCGCAGGGCCGCTGGTCGGCGATAACGACGGCGGCTCAGCGAAGGTCCGCAGCGAGGTCGGGCTCGTCCCCCGGGCCCGGCCGCCGATCCCGGACCTGCCCGTGCCTGTCGGATTCAAGCTCGTCGAGTCGGTCAGCCGGGACTATGAATCCGACAATCTCCGCTTTGTCGACCACACCTATCGTGGCGACGCGGCGCTCGTGCAGGTCAAGCGATTTGTCAACGAGCAGATGCCCCGCAAGGGCTGGACGCTCGAGACCTCGCAGTTCGTCCGCGGCGTGCATACGCTGCGGTTTCGGAAGGGCGAGGAACTGGCCGTGGCCGAGATCGCGATGGACCAGAATCTCTTCGGGCAGACCACGGCGAGGTTGATCTACGGCGTGCAGACGGTGGAATCGGAGTGACCGAACCAGCTAACCGCGAATGGCGTTTGCGACATGGATACTGAACATCGACACGAACTGAAAGAAAACGAACTCTACGAGTTCTTCCAGCACTTCCGCGACTGGTGGGAGAAGCACGGACTGTCGACGATGCTGCTCGTGCTCGTCGCCCTGGCCGCGTTTCTCTTCTACCGCTGGTACAGCGGCAAGGAGCATCGCGATCTGAACACGGCGTGGACGGCCCTGGCCGACACGTCGAGCCCGGAAGGGCTGGTTCGCGTGGCGGACGAACACGCCGACCGCGAGGGGGTTCGCGCTTACGCTCTGCTCCAGGCGGCGCACCTGCTCAGTCAGGAAGCCATGCTCGGCCAGATGGGCATGACAGGCGAGGGGGAACCGCTCGATCCCGAGCAGCGCGAGCTGCGTCTCGAGCGCGCCGCGGAGTTGTACCAGCGGGTGATCCAACTCGGTGAGCCCCGGCTGCTCGTGCTCAACGCCCGCTTCGGTCTCGCCGCCGTGTACGAATCGATGAGGCGCTTCGACGAAGCGCGGGAGCAATACGAGCAGACGGCCCGCGGCGCGCAGCTTTACTCCGGTCTCGCGGAGATCGCGGAGCGGAAGATCCGGGAACTCGAGGATCTGCAGTCGCCGGTCGAGTTTCCCGAAGCGCCCGAGAGTTCAGAAGCAACGGTCGAAGACGCGGGCGAGGCCGAATTCCCTGACGCCGTGCCGCCGGCTCTTGTTGAGTGACCCCGGGGCGCGGCCATCCTGCTGATATGTCTGAGCGGCGTTCCAACCCCTCCGCCTGCGTGCCGGACGAAGCGGAGATTGTCTCGGAAGATGACGTGGCGTCGGAGGAGTCGGACGAGCCGCAGCATCGCCGGTTCAAGCTGCAGCGCGATCTGCGCAAACGTCTCGACCGCTGGCTGTGCGATAAGTTTCCCGGTCTCAGCCGTTCGCGCCTGCAGAAGCTGATCAACGAAGGCGCGGTGACGGTGAACGGCCGGCCCCCGAAGTCGTCGACGACGCTGCGGGTGGGCGACGAGGTGGACGTGATCGTCCCGCCGCCCGAGATCAAGCAGATTCCCGCGGAGCCGATCCCGCTCGACGTGCTGTTCGAGGATGCGCACCTGATCGTGATCAACAAGCAGGCGGACCTCGTGGTGCACCCTGCCCGCAGCAACAAGACGGGCACGTTGCTCAACGGCCTGGCGCACTATTTCCAGGACGTGGCGTCGAACGGCCTGGAAGCCCTGTCGCAGGTCGGCGTCGAGGAGTTCCGCCCCGGCATCGTGCATCGCCTCGACAAGGACACCACCGGCTGCATCGTGCTGGCCAAAAACGAAACAACGCACTGGCGGCTCGGGCAGCAGTTCGAGAATCGCCAGGTGCGGAAGTACTATCTCGCGATCACGCACGGTGAGATGAACCCGCCCGGCGACGTCATCGACGCGCCCCTCGGTAAGCATCCGGTGGTGAAGGAGGCGTGCGCCGTGCGGCACGACAGCGGGGGCAAGCCGTCGGTCACCCTCTACCGGGTGCGGGAGGTGTTCGAGGGCTACTCGCTGGTGGAACTGGAACTCAAGACCGGCCGCACGCACCAGATTCGCGTGCATCTGACCTACCTCGGCTTCCCCATCGTGAGCGACATCGTGTACGGCGGGGAAGCGGTGGGACGGGCGGAGCTGGAGCGCCCGCCCGAAGCGAGCGGCGGGCAGCCGATGCTCACCTACGCCCGCAACAAGCCGGAGGGGCTGAAGGTGTGGGACGCCATGGCGGCGCGGGGCGATCTGGTGATTCGCCGCCCGGCCCTGCATGCCGCGGTGCTTGCCTTCGACCACCCGATCACCGGGGAGTCGTTAACTTTCACCGCCCCCCTGCACGACGACATGGGCCAACTTCTGCGGGAGCTGCGGGCACGGCGGAAGCAATCCGGCCCGCTGCCCGCCGACGGCGCGGCGGTGAACCTCGATGAGGTCTGCGGCGGATAACGTCGGCGGTCATGCGCCACACCATTCGGCCACGCGCTTTCGGCGGTCGAGTTTCGGCTTGTTCACACCATGCCACATTGCCGGGCGTATTCGAACACGCCGCCGGCGTCGATGATCGGCTTCGCCTCACCGAGGGGCTTGATCTCGTAGCTCTTGCCCGTGCGGTGGCTGGTGATCTGTCCGGTTTCGAGGTTCAGTTCGACCTCGTCGCCGGTGCGGATTTCGTCGACGAGCCGCTGCGTGGATTCGCAGGGCACGAGATAGCCGCCGTTGACGCAATTGCGGTAGAAGATGCGGGCGTAGAACTCGGCCACCACCGCCTTGACCCCGGCCTCGGCGATGGCGAGCGGGGCGTGCTCCCGCGACGAGCCGCACCCGAAGTTCCGCCCGCCAATGACGATCGCGAAATCGTTGGTGAACTCGCCTTCGCGGACGAACGGCCTATTCCCGTCCGGCAGCCCGCGTTGGCCGTCCGGCACGCCAGAGCATGCGTACATCCCGAAGTATTTGCGTTCTTCCGGGTCGGACGGGTCGTAGGACAGATACTCGGCGGGGATGATCTGATCGGTGTCGATATCATCGCCGAGGACATAGGCGGCGCCTCGGATCACATTTTCCATCACAAGCTCCTGTTTCACCGTCTGTTACGTGCAACAGCAGTATAGTCAACGCCTCCGGCGGGACAAGGGGATTTCCCCGAGGGCCCGAAACGCCGATGCAACTGTGTTTTTCGCGCAAATCTCTTGTTTTAAGTTATTTACAATTGTTCTGTTGACATTCGGCGTGATTCCTGCGATAATTTGCGGAATCATGCCACAGAGCGAAACCAAGCGTAAAACCACGACCCGCACGAAGCGAACCACTGCCGCCTCGCGGTCTCGATCCGGCAGTTCACGGGCTCGCGGCTCGAAGTCCGTCAGCAAGATCACGAGCTACGCCACCGCTCTGCGGTGGCTGTTCGAGCACACCGACTACGAGCGGATGCGCGTGGTGCGATACAACACCACGACGTTCAATCTTGACCGGATGCGCGAGCTGCTCAAGGCGCTGGGGAATCCGGAATCCTCGCTCCGCATCATCCACGTTGCCGGCACGAAAGGCAAGGGCTCGACCTGCGCGATGCTCCACAGTATGCTCCGGGCCTGTGGATACACCGTCGGGCTCTACACGAGTCCGCACCTGACCGACCTGCGGGAGCGGATTCAGATCGGCGGCGACACGATCAGCCAGAGCGAAATGATGGACCTGCTCAAGCTGGTCAAGAGCAAGACCGCTCAGATGTCGGACCGGCCGACGTTCTTCGAGATCATGACCGCGTGCGCGATTCGGCACTTCGCGGACCAGGCGGTCGATCTTGCCGTGCTCGAGACCGGGCTCGGCGGCCGACTGGACTCGACCAACGTGGTCACGCCCGAGGTCTGCGGCATCAGCCACATCAGCCACGACCACACCAACATCCTCGGCAAGGAACTGACCGGCATCGCCCGGGAGAAGGCGGGCATCTTCAAGCCCGGCGTGCCGGTCGTCAGCGTCGAGCAGGAGCCGAAAGTGGCCGGGGTTCTGCGCGAGGTCGCCTCGGAAGTCGGCGCCCCGATCGAGTTCAACGGCGAGGACATCGACTTCAGTTATCGCTTCGAGGCCACGCGCGAGCTCGGCCAGCACTATCGCGTCTGTCTCTCGTCGCCCAATGGGCACTTCGATCATCTCGCGGTGCCGATGTACGGCGAGCACCAGGCGCATAACTGTGGGCTCGCCCTGTCCATCATCGACAAGCTGCGGGGCAGGGGCTTCGAGGCCCGCGAGGAGGACGTGATCGAGGGGCTGGCCCGGACGGTCGTGCCCGGTCGGATGGAGATGGTCTGGTCCGAGCCGCGGATCATGCTCGACGCGGCCCACAACCCCGCGTCGCTGCAGGCCCTGATCAAGGCCATCGGGGCCCACATTCCCTACGACTCGCTCGTGATGATCTTCGGCTGCGCTTCGGACAAGGACATCCCGGCGATGCTGAAGCAGATCAATCTCGGCGCCGACAAGATCATCTTCACTCGGGCCCGGGGCAACCCACGGGCGACCGAGCCGGACGATCTGCTGCATCGGTTTGACGAGATGTCGGGCAAGATGGCCCAGACCGCCGAGTCGCTGGACGAGGCGCTGAACCTCGCTGCCCGGGCCGTCAGCCGCGAGGACCTGATCTGCGTGACCGGCAGCTTCCTCCTCGTGGGCGAGGCGAAGAAGCACCTGAACAAACTCTCCGAGAAGCGCCACGTCGAATCGGTGGCGTGAATCGCGCGACCGGCCGCGCCCCGCTGAAGCGAGATCGCGCCGGGGGACCTACCACTTGATCTTCGAGAGGCGGTCGACCGCTTCCCGGATGCGGTCGACCTCGACGGTCAGGGCGGCGCGGAAGTAGCCGTCGCAGTGCGGGGCGAAGCCGCCGCCGGGAATGAGCACCACGTCGGCCTCCTCGAGACATCGGCCGGCGAAGGTCATCGAGTCCACGCCGTCCGGGCACTTGCCCCAGACGAAGAAGCTCGCCGCGGACTTCGGCGTCTCGATGCCGACCTTCGACAGCCCGTCGCACAGGGCGTCCCGCCGCTCGCGATATACGTCGAGCATCGCCCGCACGTCGGTGTGATCGTAGTGGTCCAGCGCCTCTTTGCCCGCCCACTGGATCGCGTTGAACTGCCCCGAATCGCAGTTGCCTTTGACCTGGGCGAGGGCGGCGACGATATCGGCTGCGCCCGCGGCGAAGCCGATCCGCCAGCCGGTCATGTTGAAGGTCTTGCTCAGCGAGTGGAACTCGATCGTCCGCGCCTTCGCCCCGTCGACCTGCAGGACGCTCGGCGGGCGATCGTCGAAGTACGTCTCGCTGTACGCCACGTCGGAGGCGATGACCAGGTCGTACTTCTCGGCGAACTGCACGAGTCTCTCGTAGAACGCCAGCGGGGCGACCGCGGCGGTGGGGTTGTTCGGGTAGTTGACCCAGATCATCGCGGCCTGCCTCGCCACGTCGGTCGGGATCGCCTCCAGATCGGGCAGCCAGCCGTTGGCCTCGGTGAGCTCCATTTTCCACGGCCGGCCGCCGCAGAAAATCGCCCCGCTGTTGTACACCGGATAGCCCGGTGACGGGATCAGCACCACGTCGGCGGGATTCACCGTCGCCAGCGGCAGGTGGGCGATGCCGTCCTTCGAGCCGATCGTGGTGAGAATCTCCGTGTCGGGATCGAGCTCGAGCTCGAAGCGGCCCTGCATGAACTCGGCCGCGGACTGCTTGAAGGCGGGCACGCCTTCGTCGAAGGGATAGCGATGGTTGGCCGGGTCGTAGACCGCCTCGGCCATGCGGTCGATGATGAACTTCGGGGTGGGGCGGTCCGGATCGCCCACGCCGAGGTTGATCACGTCGGCGCCGGAGTTGAGTTTCTCGCGCTTCTTCTTGTCGATCTCGATGAACAGGTAAGGCGGCAGGGCCTTGAGCCGTTCTGAGTTCTCGAATGCCATCGGTTACTCCAATTGCGGGTCGGGTCCGGGCGAAGATGGTAGATGGTCGGCTTCGGGTTGCCAAGGGCGCCCCGAAGCCGAAAACCCGAAACCCGGAACGCGGAGGGCGGGGCGTGAGAGGAGATCAAGCCGGACCGCAGCGAACGCGAAGGTCCGGATGCGACCGCTGCGCGGCTCAGCCGCCCCCGGTCGCTTCGGTCCCGTCGCGCGGGGAGTGCCGCGTCGTCTCGGGCAGGGCGGCGGTAGTGGTCGTGTCATCGCCGTCGTCGCCTTCCGTCCACTCGCGGTCGTTGGCGGGGCGTTCGATGATCACCTGGTTGCCGGCCTCGCGGGCGCTCCGGGACAGCGGGCCGACGACGATGCTCAGCGCCACCACCGCGATGGCGGCGAGGACGGCGCCGAGGGCGCGCCAGGGCAGCCGGGCTCGCTCGACGCCTTCGACGGGCTCGACGAGGAAGCACGCGGCCACGATCCGCAGGTAGTACACCGCAGCGATGGCCGAGGCGATCACCAGCAGCACGGCGAGCACGATGTGGCCGGCGCTCACCGCCGCGCCGATCAGGTAGAGCTTGCCCCAGAAGCCGACGAGCGGCGGCATGCCGGCCAGGCCGAACACGCACACGCCCATGACTGCGGCGAGTCCGGGCGCCCGGCGGACAAGCCCCTTGAGATCGTCGAAGGTTTCGGCCTCTTCGCCGCGACGTTTCAGCACGCCGAGCACCGCGAAGGCCCCGAGGTTCATCACGCCGTAGGCGACGAGGTAGAAGAGGATCGCCCCCACGCCGTTGCGGAGCAGGATCGGCTGCTCGGCGGCGAGGCCCGGTCCGGCCACGAGGCCGACCATCATGTATCCGCTGTGCGCGATGGATGAGTAAGCGAGCACGCGTTTGACGTTGTGCTGAAGCAGGGCGAGCGTGTTGCCGAACAACTGCGTGACCACCGCGAGCACCCACACCGCCCACAGGAGCACCGGCGCCGTCTGATCGAGCGGCCAGCCGACCAGCCCGAGCAGCAGGATCATCGCGGCGAATCCGGCCGTCTTCGGCACAAAGGCGAGGAAGGCGGTGACCGGCGTGGCGGCGCCCTGGTAAACATCCGCGGTGTAGAAGTGCATGGGCACGGCGGCGATCTTGAAGCTCACGCCCACCAGTGCGAGCACGAACCCCGCGAGGGCGAGCGGCGAGACCCCCGCCGCCAGCGCGTCTCGGATCGCGCCGAATTCCGTCGTCCCCGTGGCGCCGTAGATCAGCGCGAATCCGTACAGGAACACCGCCGCGCTGAGCGAGCCGAGGAAGAAGTACTTCACGGCCGCTTCCGGCGCTTCGAGGCGATCGCGCGAGAGGGCGACCATCACGTACGTCGGCAGCGAGGTAAGCTCCAGGGCGAGGAACAGCCAGATCAGATCGTCCGCCCCGGCGGTGAGCATCACGCCGATCAGCGACAGCAGGAAGAACCCGTAGAACTCGCCGCGCGACACGTTGGCGGGATCGAAGCGCGGGCGGCGGCCGCCCTCGGCCTCGAACTCATCGGGCAGTTCGATGGCGACGAACAGCAGCAGCAGCCCGATGAGGCAGACGGCGAGCTTGATGAACTGGACCATCGGCCCGGCGGAGGGCAGGGCGAACGCGTCGCCGAAAGCGACCAGCGCCGCGGCGATCACGAGGGCAAAGCCGGTCAGCCCCGCCGTGGCCCGCCGCACCGCAAGCCGCGGGCTCAGTCCCGCGATCATGACGATGAACGCCGTGACCAGCAGCACGATCTCCGGCCAGAGCGTGTTGACCTTCGCCAGCATTTCCGAACTCGCGAGGGTGAACATCATGGCGCCGCCTCCTCGCGATCGACCGCGTCATCAGTCGCGTGAAGTCGGCTGGTGAGCCGGGAGGGGTTGAAAGGCGCCATTTCCAGGGGCCGGACCTCCTGCACGTGCCGCCGGTCCATCACGCGTTGCGTGCCCGCGGCCATGCGCTCCACGGCCGGCTCCAGCGCCTTCAGCAGCGGCGTGGGATACAGCCCGAGCACGAGGCACATCACCGCGATCGGGGCGAGCACCACGATCTCCCGGGTGCTGAGGTCCTTGACCTTCCCGGCATACTGGGCGGGCTCCTTGACCGGCCCGAAGATCACCCGACCGATCATGTACAGGATGTAGATCGCCCCGAGGATCAGCCCGAGCGACGCGATCACGGCGAAGCTGATCCCCAGCACGCCGTTGGCGATGAACGTGCCGAGCAACGTGAGGAACTCCCCGACAAACCCGTTGAGCCCGGGCAGCCCGACGCTCGCGAGGCAGAAAAACACCATGAACGTCGACCAGACGGGCAGGCGTTTGCCCAGCCCGGAGAGGCGCTCCATGTCGCGGGTGTGGTAGCGGCTGTAGATCATGCCCACGCAGAGGAACAGGGCCCCGGTCGACAGGCCGTGGTTGACCATGTACATCACCGACCCGCCGATGCCCTCGGCGTTGAGCGCGAACATGCCGAGCACGCAGAACCCGAGGTGGCTGATCGAGGAGTAGGCGACGAGCTTCTTGATGTCGTCCTGGACCCAGCAGATGAGCGCGGCGTAGAGGATGCCGACGATGGCGAAGGCGGCGATCAGCGGGGCGTAGGTGACCACCGCGCCGGGCGCCATGGGCAGGGCGAAACGGAGCAGGCCGTACGTGCCGAGCTTCAGCATCACGCCGGCGAGGATCACCGACCCGCTGGTCGGGGCCTCGGTGTGGGCCAGGGGCAGCCAGGTGTGCACGGGGAACAGGGGGACCTTGACCGCGAAGCCGGCCATCAGGGCCCCGAGCACCCACGCCTGTTGCGTGGGGCCCATCGCCTGCCCGGCTTCAACGAGCTGCCGGATGCTGAACGTCCACTCCCCGCCGAACTGGGCCGCCTGCGTCGCGTTCCACCACGCCACGTACAGCACGCCGGCGAAGGTGAGCAGCGACCCGGTGAGTGTGAAGATGAAGAACTTGACCGAGGCCCAGTGTTTCTGGTCGCTGCCGAAGATCCCGATCAGGAAGTACAGCGGCACGAGGGTCAGCTCGAAGCAGATGTAGAAGAAGATGATGTCGGTGGCGACGAACACGCCGATCAGGGCCCCTTCGAGCACGAGCAGCCAGAGGAAGAACTCCTTGGTGCGTTGCTTGACGTCGCCGAAGGCGCCGAGGATGGTCAGGGGCATCATGAACGTGGTCAGCAGGATGAGTGACATGGAGATGCTGTCCACGCCGTAGCTGAACGACACGCCGAGCGCGGGCGCCCAGGGGATGGCGCCGGTCATCTGGTACCACGGATCGACGGTGGGGTGGACCTGGCCATCGGCGGGGAACCAACTGAAGCCGGTCGCCACCACGATGCTGAGCAGGAAGGTGACCAGGGACACCGCGAGGGCGATGGCCTTGACGATCTCATCCCGGCCACGCGGCAGGAGCGTCAGGCCGATGCCGCAGAGCAGGGGGATGAGCACCAGGATGGGAAGCAGATGAGCCATGGTTTCCTATTGGGCGAGCCACCACACGGCGGCGAGTACGAGCGCCAGCCCCGCGCCCATCATGATCGCGTAGCCCTGCAGTTGGCCGCTCTGGAAGGGCCGCTGCACGTGCCCCGCGAGCCGCGGGGCGAACACCGCGAGGCGGTCGATGAACACGCCGTCGATGATCCACTTGTCGATCAGGTAGCTGATCCAGGCCAGCAGGCGCAGGGGCAGGACGATGAACGCGTGGTAGAGTTCGTCGACGTAGTACTTGTGGTAGAGCACGGTGAGCACGGGTTCGAGCCGCCTCGCGATCTCCCCGGCCAGCGATCGTCGCAGCCAGTGGAAGTAACCGGCGAGGAGGATCATCCCCACCGCGCCGCCGCCGCTGATGATGCTCACCCACAGGTGAATCGTGTGAGCGGCGTCGTGGCCGGGGTGGGCTTGCTCGGCGAGCGCGGCGTCGCCGGGTCCGGCCGCCGCGGCCGTTTCCGCTTCCCCGTGACCCGCCTCGCCCACCGCCGCGGTCGAGTGCTGGACCATGTCGTACATCCAGCCGTCTTTGCCGCCGAGCCATATGCCCAGCACCAGGGCCCCGAGCGCCAGCACCACGAGCGGGCCGTTCATCAGCCAGCTTACCTCGTGCGGCCCGGCGTGGTCGTCCAGCGGATGGTCCACCTCGTAGCCGTGATGCTCCCGGCCCATCTCGTACTCGGTCTCGCCGAGGAACACCCGGAACCATAGCCGGAAGGTGTAGAACGCGGTGAGCAGGGCGGTGACGATCGCGATCACGCCGAGCGTCTGCCCGAGCGCCCCGCCGCGGATGAACGGCTCGGCGATGATCGTGTCCTTCGAGAAGAACCCGGCGGTGAAGGGGAACCCCGCCAGCGCCAGGCAGCCGACGAGCATCAGGATGCCGGTGATCGGCATCGGCCGCATCAGCCCGCTCATCTTCCGCAGGTCAAGCTGGCCGGCGAGGGCGTGCATCACGCTGCCCGCGGTGAGGAACAGCAGGGCCTTGAAAAACGCGTGGGTGAACAGGTGGAACACCGCCCCGAAGGTCGTGAGCATCCCCACGCCGAGAAACATGTACCCGAGCTGCGAGATCGTCGAGTACGCCCAGATCCGCTTGATGTCGTACTGGCAGAGGGCGATGCTCGCGGCGAAGAGGGCGGTGATCGCGCCGATCACGGCCACCGTGGGCAGGGCGTACGGGGAGAGTTCAAAGATCGGCAGCAGCCGGGCGATCATGTACACGCCGGCCGTGACCATCGTCGCGGCGTGGATCAGGGCGCTGACCGGCGTCGGGCCTTCCATCGCGTCGGGCAGCCAGACGTGCAGCGGCAACTGGGCCGACTTGCCGAAGGCCCCGAGCATGAGCAGGAAAGGAATGGCCAGGATCAGCCCCTCCGACGCCGCCCGGACGTTCACGAAGGCCGCGAAGGCCGGCGCGGCGAGGTCGGTCGGTTCGACGCCGGCGACCTGTGCGGCCGCGGCAGGCAGGATGCCGCTGTACTCGATCGTGCCGAAGGCGAGGAAGATGCCCATCACTCCGAGGGCGAAGCCGAAGTCCCCCACGCGATTGACGATGAACGCCTTCTTCGCCGCCGCCGCGGCCGACGGCTTGCGATAGTAGAACCCGATCAGCAGGTAGCTCGACAGCCCCACGCCCTCCCAGCCGAGGTACAGCAGAAGCAGGTTGTCCGCCATGACCAGGCACGTCATCGTGAAGATGAACAGGGCGATGTAGCTGAAGAACCGGAAGTAGCCGGGGTCGCCGGCCATGTAGCCCGCGGCGTAGATCGCGATCAGCGTGCCCACCCCCGTCACCACGATCAGCATGACCACGGTCAGCGGGTCGATGAAGAAGCTGAAGTTCGCGGAGAACCCGGCGATGTTGATCCAGTCGAAGAGCTTCACCGTGGCGCCATGGAACTCCGCGGGGTCGCCCATGGCGGCGAGCACGACGCAGCTCAGCACGAACGCCGCCGCCGTCGCGGCGATGGTGACCACGGCGGTGGCCTTCCGCAGCAGCGACGCGCGGAAGCAGCCGAGCAGGCCGTTGATCGCCAGCGCCGCCGCGGGCAGCACGGGGATCCACTTCGCGAAGTCGAGGTTCGTCGTTGTCTCGGCCAGTGTGAGCATGCGGTCGTTATCGTCTTCCCGTCAGCCGCGCATGGTGGACCACGCCTCGGCGTCGAGCGTCTGCCGCCGCCGGAACAGCAGCACCACGAGGGCCAGGGCGAGCGCCGCTTCCGCCGCGGCGATGGTCAATACGAAAATCACAAACACCTGACCGTGGTAGTTCAGGTGATACCGACTGAATGCGACCAGCGTCACCACGATCCCCTGAAACATCATCTCCGTGCAGAGGAACATGACGATCAGGTTCCGCCGCGCGACGAAGCCGACCACGCCCAGCACGAACAGCAGCGCCCCCGCGAAGAGGTAGTGGCTCAAGGTCAGCATGCCGATCGGTTCGGTCACGGTTCGCTTCCGTTCTGTTTCAACTCGCGGTCGGCGTTGGCTCGGGCAGTCGTTTCCGGGCGATCACGATCGCCCCGACCATCGCAAGCAGCAGCACGATGCCGGCCAGTTCCACGCCGAGCGTGTGGCCTTCGAAGAGCGTTACGCCCACGCGGTCGACGTTGGTCACCTGTCCGCGGATCGCCCGGACCAGTTCGTGGTCGGACGGGGCGGTCATGGAAAACCCCGCCGCCTCGATTCGCAGGTCGCCGTCCGGCAGCGCGTCGAGCGTGATCTCCCCGCCGTCATCAGGCAGTGTGACCACCAGTGCGTCGTGATCGCGCCAGGCGTACGACACCGCGTCAAGGTTGAGCCCCGGATCGACCACGGTGGTTCCTTCCTCGCCGATCTTCCGCGTTCGCAGCACCCGCATCACTTCGCGCGGGGCGTCCTTGATCGCGATCTCCAGGTCGGTCGGGGCGATGTGCCGGCGGGGGGTGTCGGGCATGTCGGGCGAGTACACGATGCCGCCCATCACCGCCAGCAGCACGAACCCCAGCGCCACCGCCGGCAGCGGCTCGCGGGCCACCCGGTCGTACACCGGGGCCCCCTCTGCCTCGTGACTCGACTGCGGCAGGGTGGCGAGCATGATCACGAACAGGTAGGTCACCAGAATCGCCCCGGCGTAGATGATGATCATCGCCACGACCATGAACTCCGCCGCGAGCAGCAGGAACATGCCGCTGCTCGCCAGCACCACCAGTACGAAATACAGCGCGGAGTACACCGGCCGGGGGTGGGTGATCACGGCGATCCCCGCCGCCGATGCGATGATCAGGAACAGGTAGAAGTAAACGCCCGGCTGAGCCGCGGCGGTCCGGGTGGCGAGATAACCCACCAGCGAAGCGCCGGACACCACGGCAGCAAACGCGCCGAGCCCGCGGCCCAGGCCGCGACGGCGCGGCATCAGCAGGTAGACCGCTACCGCTCCCACAATCACTGCCAGATGCAAGAGATAGTCCATCGTTTACGCTCGCTGAACCCCGACCGCTCGTCCTCTGTGCTCTCGCTCACGGGTCGGTCACCATAGACCGCACCTTCGCCTTTTGCAAGGGCAGAAAAGGTGTCAGG
>CAYFQS010000054.1:13157-14307 GCA_964345245.1 uncultured Planctomycetaceae bacterium
GGGCAGAAAAGGTGTCAGGATGATTTATTGTGATACGGGGGTGCCGGGGGATGCGTCGGGTGGGTGAGTCCGCCGGACGGGCGCGGGCCACCGCTGAAGGTATGGCCGGGACACGGTGGATGGAGGAACCAATGGGCGGGTGGATGCGCGTGCGGCGTCGGGGGATCGCCGGGAGCCGCGGGGCGCGTCGCCGGGCGACGGGTGGTGCGCGGGGGTGACAGTGGGCGCATGAGCGGTTGAAGCGGCGTGAGCCCGTACGCGCCTTGCCGGCCAAGACGCCGTCGCGGCCGCGTGCCCGGCCCGTCATGCCCGGCGCACGGCCGAGTACTCCCCCACGGTTGCCAATGCGGGACAATCACCCGGCACTGCCGATATGGCAGCCCCCGCGTGGCGACGGTGTTGTCGTGTAAATTGCAAGTAAATTATATACAATAGTTTATAGAATACATTCCGGCATGCGGCCTGGCACGCGCTTTGCCTCATATCTACCGAACAAGGAGTTAACCAATGACCAGTATGGATCAATTCACCACCAAAGCCCAGGAAGCCCTTTCCGGAGCCCAGATGGCCGCGCAGACCGGCGGACACGGGCAGGTGACCGCGCTGCATCTGCTGCATGCCCTGCTTGAGCAGGAAGGCGGGGTCACCGCGTCGATCCTCCAGCGCGTCGGAGCCGATCCGAACCAGATCGCCTCCATCACCGAGTCCGAACTCGGCCGGCAGCCCACCGTCAGCGGTGCCGGGCAGGTCAGTATGGCCCGTGATCTCGGCGAAGTGCTCGGTGAGGCGCAGAAGGAAGCGTCCCGTCTCAAGGACCAGTACGTCAGCAGCGAGCACTTGCTGCTCGCCCTCGCCGAGGTCAAGAGCGACGCGAAGGAAGTGCTCAGCGTCACCGGCGTGACCCGCAAGCACCTGCTCGAAGCGATCGACCAGCTCCGCAAGGGCCAGAAGGTCACCAGCCAGTCCGCCGAGGAGCAGTACGAAGCCCTGGAGAAGTACGGGCGCGATCTCGTGCAGCTTGCCGCGGATGGGAAGATCGATCCGGTCATCGGCCGCGAGGAAGAGATTCGCCGCACCATGCAGGTGCTCAGCCGGCGGACCAAGAACAACCCCGTGCTCATCGGCGAGCCCGGCGTGGGGAAGACCGCCA
>CAYFQS010000055.1:0-14189 GCA_964345245.1 uncultured Planctomycetaceae bacterium
GGAACTATTGGCACCTCGAAGGCGTGGTCGAACATCGCCCTCATCTCCGCGAAGAGGCGGAGCAGGATGAGCGACTGGAACAGGCCGAACACCGCGTCGGTGAATCGTCAAGCTGACCGCAGGCGGCCGTCATCGCGGTTCATCTTCAACTCGCCGCCGACGATGGCGGCGATCGCGCGGCCTCGCACCCGCCAGCCGTCGAAGGGCGTGTTGCGGCCGAGTGTGGCGAATTGCGTCTTGTCGATGGTCCACGGTTCGTCGGGGTCGATGATGGTGACGTCGGCGTCTGCGCCTTCGCTCAGAACCCCCTTGCCGTCGAGCTTGACGAGCTTCGCGGGGTTCGCCGTCATCATCGCGAGCATGCCGGGCCAGTCGAGTGTCTCGCTGTCGATCAGGGCCTTGACGTACAGCGGCAAAGCGCAATCGAGGCCGACGATCCCGAAAGGCGCCGAGGCGAATTCGAGTTCCTTCTCCTCGGCGGTGTGCGGCGCGTGGTCGGTGGCGAGCACGGTGATCACGCCGTCCCGGATGGCCTGGAACAGGGCGTCGATGTCGCTGCGGGTGCGCAGCGGGGGGTTCATCTTGAAGTTGGCGTCGTATTCGGCGCAGCAGTCTTCGGTGAGCAGCAGATGATGGGGACTCGCCTCGGCCGTGATCGGGAGCCCGGCCTCCTGGGCGCGGCGAAGAAGTTCGGCGCCGGCCGCGGTGGACAGGTGCTGGACGTGGTAAGCGCAGCCGGTCGAGCGATTCAGGGCCGCGTCGCGCTGGATGATGAGTTCTTCGGCCACGCTGGGCCAACCGGTAAGCCCGAGGCGCGTGGCGAGCAGGCCGGCGTTCATCGACGCGCCTTGAGTGAGCGTCGGTTCCTCGCAGTGCTGCATGATGGGCCGGCCGGTCATGGCGACGTAGGACAGGGCCCTGTTCATCATCGCCGCTGACGCCACCGCCACGCCGTCGTCGGAGAACGCCACCGCGCCGCTGCGGGCCATCAGCGCGATCTCGGCCAGCTCTTCGCCCGCCCGTGCCTTCGTGATCGCGCCCACGGGGTAGACGTTGCAGAGCCCGACCCGCGCGGCCTGGCGATAGATGAACTCGATTCGGGCGTCGTCATCAAGGGCGGGTTCGGTGTTCGGCATGCAGCAGACGCTGGTGAACCCGCCGTTCACCGCGGAGGCCGAACCGGTGGCGATGGTCTCGCGTTCCTCCTGCCCCGGTTCGCGGAAGTGCACGTGCACGTCGATCAGCCCGGGGCAGACGATGCAGCCGGAGGCGTCGAACGTCGGGCCGGCGGGCTTGGCGACGTCGCCGATGCGGTGCACCTGCCCGTCGGCGAGGATGAGGTCGGTCTGCTCGTCGCGCCCCTCGGCCGGATCGATCACCCGGCCGCCTGTGATGGTGAGTCTCGCCATGGCCACATGAAGTTAACCATTACGCCCGTCGTTGACCAGTCCGGGCCGCTTCGCTGTTCAGTGTGACCCTCGGCCATTAGGATGGTGATCAACGCATGAGCGAGCCGACGCCACAATCCGAGACGCGTCCGACGATCGGGATCACCATGGGCGATCCTGCGGGGATCGGGCCGGAGGTCGTGGTCAAGGCCCTGGCCGACCCGGAGATTCGCCGGCTCGGGCGGTTCGTCGTGTACGGGCTGAATGAGTTGCTCGCCTATGCGGCCGATCTCGCGGAGATCGAGCCGTTCTGGTGGCGGATTCAGCACGACAGCCCGCTGACTCAGCACGACCTGGCCCACGACGTGATCGTCTTCGACTACGACGAGTACTCGCTGCTCGGCCAGGCGTTTCGCCGGCCGACCAAGCAGGGGGGGCAGGCGTCGCTGCACTTCCTCGCCGAAGCCACGGAAGCGGCGCGGTTCCCGGAGGACAAGCCGGGCAAGCTCGACGCCATCGTCACCGCCCCGATCTGCAAGGCCTCGTGGCGGCTGGCGGGGGAGAAGCGGTATCCCGGCCACACCGAATACTTCGCCGCCCGCACCCAGACCCGCCGGGCCGCCATGATGTTCGTCGCGGACAAGCTCCGGGTGGTGCTCGCGACGATCCACATGCCGCTCATGGACGTGCGCAACGTCTTGACCATCGGAAAGGTGTTCGATCCGATCGACCTCGGTCACCAGGCGTGCGTGAAGCTCGGGATCAAGCGGCCGCGCATCGCGGTATGCGGGCTGAATCCGCATGCATCGGAAGGGGGAATCTTCGGCGACGAGGAGGAGCGGATCATCGGTCCCGCGATCACCACTGCCCGCGAGCACGGGATCGACGCGGCGGGCCCGTTCCCGGCCGATACGGTGTTCCTCGATGCGGTCAATCGTCGCTACGACCTCGTCGTCGCGATGTACCACGACCAGGGGCTGATCCCGATCAAACTGCTCGCCTTCGACCGGGCGGTGAACCTGACGCTCGGCCTGCCGATCATCCGCACCAGCGTGGATCATGGCACGGCCTTCGACATCGTCGGCCGCAACCTCGCCGACGCCGGATCGATGAAAAGCGCCATCCGCCTCGCGGCGAAGATGGCGGGTACCGAAGAGGCACGCAAGCACGAAGGCGGGCAGGAGAAGCCCTGAACCCGAAGCCCCGCCGTCCCTCCGTCCGAGCCGCCTCGATCGCGCCGGGGGAACATGGCTCCTCACACGCTCCTGCGCCCCTTTGACCTCGGCGCGTCCGGAGCTATCCTGCTAAACTATACGCGTCATTTACTTCGTGACAGGGGTCGAAACGCCCATGAGACTGAAGCCCTTTTTACGTCGGGAGCTGACCGATCTGGTCGGTCCGGTCGACTCGCGGGATGTGTTGCTGCGTCAATTGTCGGATCGGATAGCGGAGGTGGTCACTGCGGTGGATGCCGACACGATGCACCAGGCGCTGATCGATCGCGAGTCGAAGGGGCCGACCTCGACGCCGGAGGGCGTGGCCTTTCCCCACGCGATGATCGAAGGCGTGGAGGAGAGCTTCGTCGGCGCGTGCAAGGTGACCGGCGGGGCCGACTTCGGGCAGAAGGGGCACCCGCCTTCGGACCTGGTGTTCGTGCTCGTGGGGCCGCCGGAGGCTGCGTGGGAGCACATCCGCATCCTCGCCCGGCTCGCCCGCATCTGTCACGGCATCGGGGCCTTGCAGCGCCTGCGCGATGCCGAGGACGGCGAGCAACTCTACGACGCCCTCGTCGCGGAGGACGAACGCCATGTCTGACGAGAAGACTCCCGTCAAGCTCCTGGTGATCGTGCTCGATCAGCCAGAGCTTGTCGATGAACTGGTCACGGGCTTTCTCGACCTTGGCGTACAGGGGGCGACGGTGGTGGAGTCGCGGGGCATGGGCCAGATCATCCGACAGGACATGCCGATCTTCGCCGGCCTCTCGAGCTTGTTCCCATCGAGCACGGGCAGCCGAATGATCCTTTCGGTCATGCCGGAGACGATGGTGGAAAAGGTTTTCCAGCTCACGGAAGAGGTCGTGGGGCAGCTCGATCGGCCGAATTCCGCGGTGTGCTTCACCGTGCCCGTCGAGCAGTTCCGCGGCATTCGGCACTGATGCGCGGGATCGGTGGGACATGTTCCGGGCGACCGCGCTACGATCACCGGCCCGAGCAGGGATGCGAAACTCCGTGATGCCGAGCGCCTGAGCCAATGCGGGTTCTGATCTCACTGGCCATCCTCGTGACCGTCGCGCTGCTGGCTTCCAGCCGGCGATGGTGGACGCTCCGACGCACGCCCATCGGGGCGGCGTTGGTGACCGGCGGCTGGCTCGCGGTCGCGGTGGGCATGCTGCTCGGGCCCGAGGGGCTGCACCTGATCCGGGCGGATCAGATTCGCGTGCTCGATCCGCTGGTGCTGTTCTGTCTCGGCTGGGTCGGGTTCATGGTCGGGCTGCAACTCGACCGCCGCATTGCCCGACTCGTCCCGCCGGGCACAGTGCGGCTGGTGCTGATCGACGCGGCGCTCAGCGTGATCGTGCTCGGCGCCGCGACGTATCTCGCCCTTTCCCTGACCGATCGCGACGCCCCCGTGCTCGGCCGGCTGCTCATGTCGTTGCTGATCGGCATCGCGGGCATGGCATGGGCGGCCGAGGTGCGCAGTCTCGGCCGGGGCGGGGCGACCGACGAGCACCTGTCCGTCCTGCTTCGCTCCGTCGCCGGGCTTGGCTCGGTCCTGGCCGTGTTCATCTACGGCCTGTTGTTCAAGGCCCTCGATCCCTCGATGAGTTCGATCTCCCTGATCGCGGTGGGAGAGGGGCTGGCGGTGTCGATGCTGATCGCGCTGACCATGGGGCTGATGGTGCTCTGGCTCGCCCGCGTGGCCGGGCGGGGCGAGCCCCAGTTCCTCGTCGTTTTGCTCGGGCTCGTTTCCTTCACCGCCGGGGCGGCGGCGACGCTCGGGTACTCCCCGCTGTTCGTCTCCATGCTCTGCGGGGCGGTGGTGATGAACCTGCCGGGCGAGCTGCTCAACCGCTTCAAGCGGGTCATCGTCGAGGCCGAGCAACCCATGGCCATGGCGGTGATGCTCGTGGCCGGGGTGCGGGCGGAGTTGACCATCGGGCTGACCGGCCTGTCGCTGGTCATCCTCGTGCTGGCGGCCCGGACGATGATGAAGCTTGGCGTGATGAGCCCGATGCTGCGCGGGGCGACCGGGGCGGCGGCCTACGGCCCACTGCTGATCGGCCCGATGCGTCAGAACGCGCTGGCCGTCGCACTCGTGCTCGGATACGTCGTGTCCATGCACGCCCCGGTGCCCGGCGCCCATCTCAGCGGCAACCAACTGCTCACCGTGGTCATCGTGATTGGCGTGGTCAGTGAGATGCTGCCGTTGTTCTATCGATTACTTCGCCGCGTCCGGCAGGTGCCGGACACGCAAGCGGCGTGAACCAGGTTAGACCGCGGAGGATGTATTGCTCAAGCTCCTGTCCAGCATGATCGGCCTCGTGGCCCTGCTGCTTCTGGTCCACTTCTTCCGCCCAGACCTCAGTGAGCACGGCGCGGTGATGACCACGATGTTCGTCGGGTTCATGCTCATCGGGGCGTGGCTCGCCGGTGAGTTGTGTGATCGCATCCGTCTGCCCAAGATCAGCGGGTATCTTATCTTCGGCGCCGTCGTGGGCCCGTCCGCCTTCTCGCTCGTCCCGAAGGCGTATGTTCAGACGCACCTGCAGTTCGCCAGCGATCTCGCCATTGCCCTGATCGCCCTCACCGCGGGCGGCGAAATCCGCTTCGACTGGCTCCGCGGACAGCTCAAACGCATCAGCATCATCACCGGCATCGAGCTGATCAGCGTGTGGGTGATCGTCGGGGTGGCGGTGTTCATTCTCGAGCGCTACATCCCGCTGATCCAGGACGCGTCCCTCGCTCAGCGCATCGTCATCGCCATGCTGACCGGCCTCGTCGCCGCGTCCAACAGCCCTGCCGTGGTCATCGCCATGATCAGTGAGTACCGGGCGCACGGGCCGCTGGCCAACACCACCCTTGCGGTCACCATCCTCAAGGACATGGCCATGGTCGTGCTGTTCACCTCGGCCCTGGCCCTGGGGAAGGGCGTGTTGGCCGAAGATACCGCCCTCTCGCCCAACTTCCTCCTCGCCGTCGCGGTGCAGCTCATGGGCTCACTCGCACTCGGCGGGCTCATCGGGGCGGCCATGGCCTGGTACGTCGACCGGATTCACGCCCACTTGATCATCTTCGTCGTCGGTTCGTGCATGCTCATGGCCCTGCTCGGCGAGCAGTATTTCAAGATCGCCGGGGAGAAGGTGCATCTCGAGCCGCTGCTGCTCGGCCTGGGCGCAGGCGTGGTGATGCAGAACCTCTGGCCGCGTCGCAGCGAACCGCTGTTTGAGACGATCGAGTCGATGTCGCTGCCGGTGTATTGTCTGTTCTTCGCCCTCGCCGGGGCGAAGCTGGACCTCGGCCAACTCGCGGCGATGTGGATCGGCGTGGTGTCAATCGCCGTTCTGCGGGCGGCGGCGGTGTGGGGGAGCGTCACCGTTGCGGCGCGGATCACCGGATGCGATCCCCAGTGGCGCAGGGGGCTCTGGCTGGGGTTCATCCCCCAGGCCGGCATCGCCCTCGCCCTGGCCACCCTCATTCAGAAGGCCTTTCCCGACCCGGCCAGCGTGCAGATCGAGAACGTGCTCATCGGAGTGATTGCGATCAACGAGATTGTGGGCCCGGTTGGATTCCGGTACGGACTGCTGTCCAGCGGGGAAGCTTTCCAGACGTCGGACAAGGGCAAGGGCGGATCGCATTGACCTCGCACGCCGGCCGCGAGCGTCATCCGCGCATCACGTAGAGGGTGAAGTAACCCAGCACGGCGATCACGAAAAGGATCACGGCGATCTGATGGGCCAGCGCCACGTGCTGCCGCATGTCGCGGTATGAAGTCATGCCGGTCCAGACGGTGTGGATGGCCGTGTTGGTTACGGTCTCGACGCGCCGTCCGACACCCTGCAGGGCGGTGCCGAGACCGTCAGTGACCGCGGCCGTCGGCAGGCGATACAGCCGATCCACATCGAGCGTGATCAAGGGTTTGCCGACCAGCCGGCTCCGCAACAGCCAGAATGCCAGCGCGGTTCCGAGCAGCAACTGCAACGTATCGAACAGGTTGTACGCACTGTAAGGGTGGTAGGAGACGGTGGCGGCGTCGGCGGCTGCCGACGGGTGGTGCTGCCCGGCGTCGTCGTGGGCGAGGTCATGAGCGGCGTCGGGGGAGGGCGCTTCATGATGCGCCGTCGCCGAGCCGTCGATCGGCGTGGGCAGGTGATCGTAGAAGATCTGATAGCCGCCGGGCAGGCCGGTGAAGATGCAGATCGCCGCGACAATCGCCATCGCGGCGCTCATGCCCTTCGGCACCGGCCGCTCGACCTTGGCGCCGTGATCGACCCCGAAAAAGGTGAACCACGCCAGCTTCAGCGCGATCGACAGGAACGTGCCCATCGACGCGATGTAGAGCAGCAGATACACCGTGCCCTGCTTGCTTTCGCCCGCCGCGGCGGTGACCAGGGATTTGCTGACGAACCCGTTGAACAGCGGCACGCCGGCGATGGAGAACACGCCGATCATCATGAGCAGAAACGTCCACTTGAGCGGTCCGGCGAGTCGGCCGAGTTCGGAAAGCTTCTGCTTCCCGGTGGCGTAGATGACCGCGCCGGCGCCCATCATCAGCAGGCCTTTGTAGAAAATGTTGCCGAAGGCGTGGGCGGAACTGCCGTCGATGGCCAGCGCCGTGCCGATGCCCACCCCGCAGACCATGTAGCCGACCTGTGAAATGATGTGATAACTGAGCAACCGGCGGAGGTTGTTCTCCAGCAGCGCGAAGTAAACGCCGTAGACAGACATGAAGGCCCCGGCCCATATGAGAACCACTTCGCCGGGGAAGGTGCGGGTCAGGATGTAGACCGCTGACTTCGTGGTGAACGCGGCGAGGAAGACCGTGCCGTAGATCGTCGCCCGCGGGTACGCGTCGGGCAGCCAGACGTGCAGCGGCACCACCCCCGCGTTGACCGCCATGCCGATGAGCATCAACCACGGGCCCAGACCGTCGGACAGGTGCAGCGGGCCGATCAGGGTCGATCCCGATTGGATCTGAAACATCGCTCCGCCGAGCAGGCACATCCCGCCGGCGACATGGAACATGATGTAGCGGAAGCCGGCGGCCTGGCTCTGGGGATCGCGGCCGCGCCAGACGAGGAACGCGCTGGCGACGGCGAGCATTTCCCAGAACAGCAGCAGACTCAACCAGTCGCCGACCAGGGTGACGCCCGTGCCGCCGATGCCGAGCATCATCGACCAGAACCAACTCCCGCGACCGCGCTGGGGCCAGGCATAGAGGGCGGCTGCGAACCCGTACACCGTGAATGCGAAGGCGAACAGTCGGCCGATTCTCGTGACCTCCAAGAGCACCAGCTCCTGGCCGAGCACTTGAATCGTCCAGTGTGCGTCGGCCGGCAGCATGATGACCGCGGCCAGGGCGACCAGCGGGCCGATCATCGCCAGAATGCGTCGGCCCATCACGCCGGCGATTGGCATCAACGCGGCGGCGATGAGAAGCGGGATGACCGGGTGCAACTCAAAGCTCATCGTAATCCTCCGGCCGTTGCAGGAGCACTCGGCCCATCCACTTGCCGACGATGATGAACACCACCGCCCCGACGAACCCGATCATCGCTTTGTAGCCGACGACCTGGTAGGCGAACTTCGGCTCGTGGTGCTCGGCGAACAGGAGCTTGCCGACGATCAGGCCGACAACGATCAGCGCGAGTACGATCGTGGTCAGGTGCCGGCTCATGACAGGCCTCCGTAGATCGAGCGGACGATGAGCATGGTCAGGTCGTACTGGCCGTTGATCGCCCAAGGCAGCAGGCCGAAAACCGCGACCAGCGTCGCCGTGCCGAGCAGCGGCAGGAGCATGTCCAGTCGGGCTTCGTCCCGGCCGTGCTCGGGCTGATGCAACTCGGCGACGGGCTTGTCGAAAAACGCGGTGCGTACGACCGGCAACAGGTACGCCGCGGTAAAGACCGAGCCGATCAGCATGATGATCATGTACGCGATCTCGTCGGACTGCCAGGCGCCGCGGATGAGGAACTGCTTGCTCACAAAGCCGGCGAGGCCGGGCATGCCCATCAACCCCAGCGATGCCACCGTGAACGCCCCGAAGGTCCACGGCATCCGTCGGCCGACGCCGGCGAGCTGGCTGATGTTCTCCAGGTGGTACGTCCCGTAGATCGCCCCGGCGCAGAGGAACAACGTGATCTTGCACAGGCCGTGGTTCACCATGTGGAATACCGCGCCGGTTGTCCCCATCGGCGAGAGCAGGGCGCCGCCAAGCACGATGAACGAGAGATGGACGATCGTCGAATACGCCAGCCGGCGTTTGAGGTTGTCGTGGCGCAGGGCGATGAACGAGCCGGCCACGATCGTTGCGGCGGTGAATCCAAGCAAGATCGCCGGGCCCATCGTTCCATCGAGACTTTCGGGCCCGAAGACGTAGCCGAGAATCCGCAGGCACCCGAAGACGCCGGCCTTGACCACGGCGACGGCGTGGAGCAGGGCGCTGACCGGGGAGGGGGCGACCATGGCGGCGGGAAGCCACGAATGCAGGGGCATGATCGCCGCCTTGACCGCGCATCCAATCAGGAGCAGACCGAAGATGGTCAGCAGGATCGCCGGCGGGGCCTGGCCGTGCATGAATCCGCCCGGCGTGAACGTCAGCGTGCCGGTCAGCGACCACACCCATGCGGCGCCGGCCGTGACCGCCAGCCCCCCCGACAGGGCGAAGAGCAGGTAACGTCGGCCGGCGTTGATCGCCTGCGGGGTCTCCTTGTGGACCACCAGCGGGTACGTCGCCAGCGTCAGAATCTCGTAGAACAGCAGGAACGTGAGCAGATTCGCGGCGAAGGCCACCCCGATCGCCGACCCGATCGACGCGGCGAAGCACGCCAGGTACCGCCCGGAGTGCTTGAGCTTGTCGGCCTTGATGTAGCCGACGTTGTAGACATTGACCAGCACCCAGAGGCCCGATGCCAGCAGTCCGAAGGTCATGCCCAGCCCGTCGACCCGGAAGGCGATCTCGACGTTCGGCAGGAGGGCGAAGATCGGCCAGGCGACGTTCTCGCCCTCGAGGACGCGCGGTAGAAGCCACCCCGCGCCGCCCACCGTGACCAGCGTGGCGACGTGGCTGATCGGTTGGGCCAGCCGGCCCGGGGTCACCACGATCAACAGCGCCGCGACGAAGGGCGCGAATACGGCGGCGGCAATGCAGAGTTCCACGAACGTGTCGATCATACGGTCATAACCCCATGGGCAGGGCCGGCTCGATGACGGCCGGAATCACCCGTCCGCTGAACAGACCCAGCAACACGATGCCCGCGGCGAGCGCGACGCTGACCGCGACGGTGAGCCGGACACCGGCTCGCGCCGGCGGCGCCGCGGCGTCCGGCACGCGTGCGAAGAACAACTGCTCCAGCATCCGCGCCACGTACGCCGCCGTGGCCAGCGACCCGATCACCATCGCGGCCGCCAGCGCCCAGCGATCGTCCGCCAGCGCGCCTTTGAGCACGTACCACTTGCCGAAGAACCCGCACATGGGCGGCAGTCCGACCAGACTCCAGCCGCCGACCACGAACACGGCCGACAGCCACGGCGATCGGTTGCGCAGCTCCCATAGCCGGTCGACGGTTCGCACGTTGTACTGAACGGCGATGGCCGCGACGGCGATGAACAAGGCGCCCTTCATCAGGGCGTCGTTGGCCACATGCATGATCCCGCCGGTCAGCGAGGAGGGGTTGGCCAATCCCACGCCGAGGGCGACGATGCCCATCTGCGAGATGCTCGAGTAGGCCAGCAGTCGCAGCAGATCGTTCTGCAGCATTGCCAGGACCGCCCCGACGATCACCGCGGCCGCGCCGGTCCACGCGAGGATGTCCAGAAGAATCGCCTGGTCGCGGAGGATCTGCAGATCGAAGACCCAGAAGAGCAGACGAATCAGCGCGTAGGCCGACACTTTCGTGACCAGTGGCGCCATGAGTGCGGCTCCGCCAAGCGGGGCGCGGCTGTAGGCGTCGGGCATCCAGATGTGCAGCGGGAACAGGCCCATTTTCACGGCGAGTCCGCCGACGGCCAGCACGCTCGCCACGCCGACCAGCCGGGGGTCGGCGTCGCCGATGCGACTCGCGACGTCGCCCATGTTGAGCGTGCCGGTGGCGGCGTACAGGAAGCCGACACTCAGCAGGTACAACGACGCTCCGAGGGATCCGATGAGCAGGTAGCGCAGCGCCGCCTGGGCTGAGCCGCGCCCGCCCGCCGCGGTCAATGCGTAGGCGCTGAGTGAGGCGACCTCCAGATGGACGAAGAGGTTGAACAGGTCGTGCGTGACGGTCATGCCCACCAGGCCGGCGAGCAGCAGCATGGCGACGCTGTAGAAGAAGACCTCGCGGCCGCGCAGCTCATCGGCGATCGGCATGATCGAGCCGGTGATCACCAGCAGCCCGACCACGCCGATCACCATCACGACCAGGGCGGCAAGCGGGTCGACCATGAGTTCGATGCCGACCGGCGGTGGCCAGCCGCCCATGTGGGTGCGCAAGGGGCCGGAGGCCAGCGATTGAACGCAGGCCCAGACGCCCAGGCCCGACGTGACGGCCATCGCGGTCACGGCGATGATGCGGCAGATCGGCCGCCACGCCCACCCCAGCGTCGCGCACAGCAGCGCCGCGAAAAACGGAACAACGAACAGCAGGGCTGGCAGCACGCTCATCACGAAAGTTCAGTCTCCGTCACATGATCCTCGATGCTGCCGGTCTCGCGACGAATCCGCCTGAGGATGGCCAGCGCCACGCCTTGCGTCGCCACGCCGACCACGATGGCCGTCAGCATCAGCGCGTGGGGCAGCGGGTTGTGCATCGCCGCGTGCGTGTCGTAGTGGTGCCCCGCCTCCCCGTGCGTCTCGGGCAGGATCGGGATCGTCGCGTCCGTGCGAACCGCCATGAGGATGAAGAACAGAATGATCGCCGTCTGGAATACCTGCAGTCCGACGATCGCCTTGACGAAGTTCCGGTGCGAGAGCATCAGATACGTGCCGAGCACGGCGAGCATGACGAACGACAGATAGACGATGCGTGTGGCAAGCTCTTCCACTAGTCGCCCTCCCCTGCGAAATCGGTATACAGCACGTGGAAGATCGCCACGACCGCCCCGGCCACGCCCAGCGTGACGCCGATCTCGATGCCGAGGATGCCCATGGACCGCCGCATCGCCTCGCTCAGCGGCAGAGGCAGATAGCTGTAATCGAACATCGGTTGGCCGAGCAGCAGCGAGTACAGACCGACGGCGGCGAAGATCAGGACGCCCGAGGCGGTCATGATCGCCGCGCCGCGCACGCCGACGGTGATCAAGCCGCGCCCGGATCGCTCGGTGCGGCCGTACACGAGCAGCGGCAGGATCAGCGATGCACCAAGCAGCACGCCGCCCTGGAATCCACCGCCGGGCGAGTAGTGACCGTGGACCACCACGTACAGCGAAAACAACTGGATCGCCGTCACCAGCGGCCCGAGCAGCGTGCGGACCATCACACTTTCAAAGGGTTTGGTCATCCTCGTCTCGATATAGCACGAGCAGGCAGGCGAGCGCCGCGGTCAGCACCACCGCCGTCTCGATGAGTGTGTCAAAAGCGCGGTAATCGCCGAGCACCGCCGTCACCACGTTCGGCGTATGCATGTCTTCATAGGCGCGGTGCAGGTATTCAGCGGCCACGTGTTGGAACGCCGGCGTATGCGGCGAGCTGAACTGCGGCAGCGCGCTCACGCCGTACACCAGCACCCCGCCCACGAGCAGGGCCACAGCCAGGGCCCCCAGCTTATGCAGGCGTCGGCGCTCGGTCACCTGCGTTGGATCGACCTTGCGGATCAGCGCCATCAGGAACAGCGTGGAAACGCCCGTCCCGACAACGGCTTCGGTGAACGCCACGTCCGGCGCGCCCAGCAGGGCGAACATGGTCGCCATTAGCCCGCTGAACAGCGAGAGAATCAACATGACCGCGAACAGACTCTGCACGCGGGTCAGCGCCACCGCACACATCAGCAAGGCCAGACTCAGAAGCAGTTCAAGACTGGCGATCATGCCTCACGCTCACTTGTGGTCTCAGCCGACGGGTTGTCCGCTCGGTAGCGCTGCAGGTCAAAGTCGCCGGCTTCGCTTTCATCGTCGATGACGGTCGGTCGATAGCCCGATTCGATGGCCGCGCGCGACAGCAGATGGCCGACCATCGGGCTGGTCATGTACAGGAATGCGATGCCCAGCAGGAGCTTGCCGGCGGTCAGCGACACCCCGACCCACACCGCCGCGCCCAGGAGGACCAGCGGCGCTCCCAGCGTGTCGAGAATACCGGTCACGTGCAGTCGGCTGAACAGGTCCGGCAGGCGGATGAATCCGATCGCCGCGACGAGCATGAAGAACAGGCCGATCGCAATCAGGACCGCGCCGATGATGTGGCTGGCATAGCTCATCCGCTCGCACCGCCTTTCTCACGGACGTACTTGGAGATCAGCAGCGTCATGAACAGGTTCAGCAGCAGCAGGGCCAGGGCCAGGTCGACGAACATATCCACGCGATCGTAGACAAGCCCCACCATGACCAGCGTCACCGGGACTTTCGTCCCGATGCCATTGAGCGCGACCACCCGGTCGAACAGCGTCGGGCCGATCAGCAGGCGCACGGCATAGGGGGCCATGAGCAGCACAAGCACGGCGACGACGATATTGAGCATCACGCTCACGGGCTCACCCCTCGGAATACGGCGGCCACGCGGTCGGCCATGACGTTGTTTCGCATGTCCTCGTACGAGCCGTCATCCACGGCGTGGACGATCATGTACCGATCGTTGATGTCAACCGTGAGCGTGCCGGGGGTGAGGGTGATCGCACAGCCGAGCAGCGTCAGCGCGCGATTGTCGCTGCTGCCGGGCGAACGGCGCAGCAGCCGCGGCTTGATGGGCAGGCCGGGGGTCAGGACCAACCTCGCCAGCCGCAGATTCGAGAGCAGAATCTGCCAGAGGTGCCAGGGGATAAACAGCAAGAGCCCCAGCAACGGAAACGGCCGGTCCCTGAGCCAGCGATTGGTCAGCACGCCGATGACGAGGGAGCCGGCCACGCCCCAGCCGACGTGAAAAGCATCGAACTTGCCCGACAGCAACAACCATGTCCCCAGAAGCAAGACGAAGATGAAGATGAAGCGAAGTACCTTTCGGGCAACTCTCATGCCGGACTCCGTTCCACATAAGTTGCTCGTGCCGCCGTTCCAGGCGTCACGACCATGCCCCGCTCCAGGTCGCGAAAACATACCGCCGGGGCCGAATACTGTCAATAATCGGCAAAAACCCCGGCCTGCGCCAGTAATGGCGTCCTGGAATGGCTGGCGGGAGCTGAAGAATTACGGCGCCCCCGATCAACCCAACTGCTGCTGAGCCGTTCGGCGCACGAGGGCCGGCTCGGTCGGGTCGGCGGCGATCTGTCTGATCCGATCTCGCAACGCCTCGTCGTCGTGATGGCGCAGGTAGTTCCCCGCGGCGATCAGGGCGTTCCGCTTCATCATGGGGAGTTTCGCCCGCTTCATTGCGGACTTCACGAACGCTTCGCGCCGGTCGTCCTCCCGCCAGCTCAGCACGGTGAGCAGATCGAAATGGTGCGGCTTCGATTCATAA
>CAYFQS010000056.1:0-14049 GCA_964345245.1 uncultured Planctomycetaceae bacterium
ACCTCTGCGAAATCCGTGACAGCGTCATTTATCAGTTCGACGGCTCGTGGACGCCGGACGGGGACGATCGGGCCGTGGACGTTGGCGTCGTCGGCGCCGGGTTCACCAGTACCGAAAGCGGCGGATCGCCTGTCGAGCCGTTCAACGTGGTCGCCAGCAGCGCCCCGATCGCGGACCTGCAGCGCGGTCCGTCAGTGAACAGGTCGGGCGTCGACGTCGAGCCGGTCGTGTCCATCGACCCCACGCCCCAGAATGACGCACTCAACTCCGAGTTGGGCGACCCGGTCGATCCGTTCTTCACCCCGACGTCTTACCGTGGCGCCTTCAGCCCCGATCACATCTGGATCAAGGGTTGGACCGCGGCGGATGCCTTCGGCTTCCTGGATGCGGCCACCACGGCGGTGGACGATCCGGATGAAGATGCGCAGTTGAACTTCATCGTCAATTGGACGGCGGAGGTCGGTAAGAAGTACGTGGTCGAGTCTTCGGACGACGGCCGGACCTGGACCCCCGAAGCGGTTGTCACCGCCGACGAGGTCGACGAGAGTTACGATACGGGCGAGGTGGCCGGCACCGTGAAGGTGTTCCGCGTGCTGCCTCTCTGATCGCCGGTTCGGATAGGAGGAACGGGACCCGCCGGGCAACGGGCCCGGCGGGGACAGGAGAAGACCGCACTGATGGCAGGGTTGACCCCCTGCCATCAGCTTCTTTCGCAAGTGAATGAAGTGAGACGCGATATGTCCGTTTTGAAGCGAAGTGTCACCCTGTGTTTCGTTCTCGCCGGCTTGTGCGTGGTCAGTCCAACCGCGTCTTGCGGCGCCCCGATGGCAACCGACGCCCCGCGTTCGGCGCTCGACTTTGACAACAGGCCCCTGGAGGAGTTTCAGGTCCGGCTGCTGGATGTCGCCTTCCGGACCGCCTCGTCGTACCCGTTGAATCCGCACGTGAAGAATCGGTCGCGGGCCCAGGAGAAGGTCGTCAAGGCCTGCCTGGAGCTGGATCAGCCCGTGCGGGCGCTGGAGTACATCCCGCAGATCGCCAACTGGCGCCGGGGAGCGGGCTATGCCTACCTCGCCCGACACCTGGTGGGAACCGCGGCGGCGGAGCATGTGGAGCGTTTCCTGGCGCTGGCGCTCAAGCACGCCGAGAACCCCGGCCAGGCCTGGCGACGGGCCCGCGTCAAGACCCTTGTCGCCCAGACCCGGGCGATGATGGGCCAGGCCGAGGCCGCCTACGGCATGCTCGATGTCGAACACGATCCGGCCGCGGTGGCCGAGGTGGTCGGCAGCGAGGTGACAGCGGCGACCGATGAAGAGTATGAGCCCCTGGCGGACCGGCTGAACGGGCTCATCGCGTCGGAAGAGTTCGACAAAATCAAGGGGGCCATGTTCGCCTATGCCGACGTTTACAATCGGTATTATGAAAATGCCGAACTCCGGGCGCGGATTGAGCAACAGGTCCGGGCAAGCTGGACGACCATCCCGATCACCTTCCGAATCGGGGCGCTGCGGGAACTGACCGAAGCCGCCCTGGCCCATGACGACGCGGATCACGCCCTCGAGCTCATCGAGGAGGCCGAAGACGTCCGGCGGCAGTATCGGTGGGACCTGGAACACGAGCTGTCGATGCGGGCCGAACTGATCAAGCTTCGATTCAGGGCGGGTGACCGGCAGACCGCTCGCCGGCAACTTGATGAGGCCCTAAAGCTGTTCCATGCCAGACTTGAGAACACGAAGAACCATGACCGCGCCGGAATGCTCCGGCCCCTCGCCGAAGCTTACCAGGTGATCGGCGAAGGGGAACAATCGCTTGAGGTGTACCGCCTCGCCGTGGATCAAGGAGCGCTGAATCCTAATATTCGTCCCCGCACCGACGACCTGACGGCTACTTGCGTATCGATGGCCTTGCATCATGTTGAACCAGACGATAAGCTCTGGCGCCGAATACGCGAGATTCATCAGGGATTGGTAGCGAAGTGAACCTTCGGCGATGTTGTTGCCCGCTGACCGTCGTTTGCATATTGATCAGTGCTGCTTTTGTTCATGCGCAGGAAGTGGGCTCGATCCGCGGCGTTGTTTATGATCGGGATTTTGAGGCGTCGCTCGCGGGGGCGCGGGTGACCATTGCGGAAACCGGACAGGAAGCAACGACCAGCAGTGAAGGAAACTACGTCCTGCCCGATGTCGCGCCTGGCGCCTACACGCTTGTGTTCTCGAAGGAAGGATTCGCGCGTCAGGTGAAATCGGACGTGGTGGTGTCGGCCGGGCAGTTGGCCGAGGCGGACGCCTGGCTCACCGGCGATTTTACTGAAATGGATGAGTTTATTGTCCAGGACCTGCAACTTGAGGCCGGCTCGGAAGCCGCATTGCTTCAACTGCGCATCGAAAGTCCGTCCCTCGTGGATTCGATCAGTGCCGACTTGATGAAGATGGCGGGAACCTCCGACGCCGCCAGCGCCCTGCGGCTCGTTGCGGGGGCGACGGTCGCGGACGGCAAATTCGCGGTGATCCGCGGACTTCCTGACCGGTACGTCAGTTCTCAGTTGAATAACGTGCGCCTGCCGTCCGCGGATGCCGATACCCGCGCCGTCGAGTTGGACCAGTTCCCCGATGACGTGATCGAAAGCATGCAGATCAGCAAGACGTTCACGCCCGATCAGCAGGGCGACGCCTCCGGGGGGGCGGTGAACGTGGTGTTAAAGGGCATCCCCGACGAGAATATCTTCGAAATCGGCGTCGGCACGGAAATCAATACCCAGGTGGTCGGCAGGGACGATTTCCTGTCGTATGCCGACGGGGGCGTCGGGGCGTTCGGCATGGACCAGGCGCGGAAACAGATTCCGGTCGCGGGCGTCTCGGGCGGAGGTGACAAGACCTTGGCCGAGCCCGGGGCGTTCGGGGTCGGGCGCGATAGCGCCCCGCTCGAGTACGGCTTCGATCTCACGGCCGGCGGCAGGCACACCTTCGACGGCGGGCTGACCGTGGGCGGCCTGCTCAGTTTCTTCTATGAGCGGGACGCGACGTTCTACGACAACGGCATCGACGATTCCCGCTGGCTCTCCGGGCCCGTGGGCGAAACCTTAACCCCCCAGGTGACCGGCAACATCACCGGGGCGTTTCAGAGCCAACTTCTCGATGTCACCGAAGGCAGTGAGAAGCTGAACTGGGGCGGGCTGGGCACGCTCGGCCTCGAGATCGAGAATCATGCGTTGACCCTGGCGTTCATGCATACCCGATCCGCGTCGGATACCGCGACACTCGCGGAAGATACTCGCGGCCAGGAGTTTTTCACCGAGGAGCACGAGGACGACATTAACGCCGCCCCCTTCGTTCGATTCGAGACACTCAAGTATGTCGAACGATTGACACAGTCGCTGCAACTCAGCGGTGAGCACACCTTGCCGTTGCCTGAAATCGGCGTGAAGGACGCGTTCACGCTCCGGTCGCCCGAGTTCGACTGGACCGTCTCCCGGAACAAGGCGACCCTGGACGAGCCGGACGAGAGATTGTTCGCCTCCCAGTGGAAGGAGGCCCGAGGCGGCACGCCCGCGGCGCACTTTCCCCTGAATCCGACCATCACCCTCGGCAACGTACAGCGGATATGGGAATCGATCGACGAAAACAGCACGCAATATTCGCTGAACCTGAAACTTCCCTTTCAGCAGTGGTCGAATGAAGAGGGATACGTGAAGGTCGGGGTGTTCGGCGACGAGGTGACCCGGGAATTTCGACAGGAGAGCTTCAGCAATTTCGGGCAATCCCCGGGCGGCGGCTTTCAGGCGCCCTTCGAGGAACTCTTCAGTGCCGGGTTTGACGACTGGCCCGGCGCGCAGGACATCACGGATGACATCAAAATTGACGTCGACTACGATGGCGAGCAGAATATCTTCGCGTGGTACTATATGGTCGACCTCCCGATTACGTCGTTCTTCAAAGTTATCGGGGGCGCGCGATTTGAATCCACCGAAATCAGCATTGTCAATCAACCCGAGCGAGATGCGAAGGCGGTCTTTCCCGGGTCGGGCGGCTCGGAGGGCTTCTTCGGCCCCTTCGGCGATCGGCGGGTGGATGACAACGGGCTGCCCCTTGGGGATTCCCTTTTTGAACAGGACGACGTCCTGCCGTCCGTCGGGTTTGTCTTCACGCCCATCGAACAGATCACCTTTCGCGGTTCGTACACCGAAACCGTCGCGCGGCAGACGTTCAAGGAACTGTCGCCGGTCGCGCGGCAGGAGTTTCTCGGCAGCGACGTCTTTGTCGGGAACCCGGAACTGCAGATGTCGGCGCTGAGAAATTACGACCTGCGGCTGGACTACCGGCCTTACGAAGGCGGGCTCGTCTCCGTGTCCTGGTTCAAGAAGGATATCGAGAAGCCGATTGAACTCGTGCAGCGCTTTGCAACCAACCTCGGTCGCTTTACAACGCCGGTGAACTATCCGCAGGGCGAACTCAGCGGCTTGGAGTTCGAGGTCAGGCAGGAACTCGGCAGGTTCTGGGAAGCGCTGGAGGGCTTGACGGTCGGCGCCAATGCGACGTTTATCGATTCTGAAGTCGACTTGCCGGAGGAAGATATCCGGGAACTGGATCGGGCGCTGGTCGGCGTCGAGGGCCGGAATCTCATCACCAGCCGGCAGATGGTGCAAGCGCCCGAGCACCTGTTTAACATCAACCTGACTTACGAGTTGCAAGAGACAGGTACCCGGATCGGCCTGTTCTATACCATCAAGGGCGACACGTTGATGGTCGGTCCGGGCCAGAAGACGGGCAACTTCGTCCCCGGGATTGTCCAGGAGGAATTTGATACACTGAACCTGACGATCTCCCAGAAGATTGGCGAGAATATTAATATCAAGTTCTCGGCGAAGAATCTCACGAATCCGTCCATCCGGGAGGTGTACCGGTCGGACTTCATCGCCGGAGATGAGACGAGGTCCTCGTTTACCAAGGGTATTGATCTGTCGCTGAGCGTCAGTGCGAACTTCACGTTCTGAGGAAAGACCAGGCCGGCGGCATTGACATCGAAGGAAGCAGACCATGAAGCAGAAGACGAAAAGCAGGAACCGGTCGATGACCCGCAGAGCCCGCGGCGACGGGAGGCGCGGGCGGCTGGGCGCGGTGGTCGTGGTGCTCTGCGGCGTGCTTGGCGTGCTCGCGATGGCGGCCAACGACGAGAACCCCGGGCCGAATATCGACGGGGCCCGGGCGAAGCTGGAGAAGTACGTGCAGACGCGCCGGGTGATCTCCCGGGAGCGGCAGCAGTGGCAACTCGGCAAGGAGATGCTCCAGTCCCGCATCGACGTGGTCCAGCGGGAGATCGACTCGCTGGAAGAGAATATCAAAGAGGCGGAAGAGAACATCGAAGAGGCGGAGGAAAAGCGGTCCGGACTCGTTGATGAAAACGAACAACTGAAGGACACCGGCGCCCGACTGACCGACTCGGTCGCGAAGCTCGAGACGCGGACCAAGACGCTGATTGCTCGCCTGCCGGACCCGATCCTCGACCGGGTGGGGCAACTGATTCAGCAGTTGCCGGACGATCCGGAAAAGACGAAGCGCTCCGTGGGCCAGCGGTTCCAGAACGTCGTGGGCATTCTCAACGAGGTGAACAAGTACAACGGCGAGATGACGGTGACCAGCGAAGTCCGCGCGCTGCCCGGCGGGTCGTCGGCGGAGGTCACGGCCCTGTATGTCGGCATCGGGCAGGGCTATTACGTCAGCGCCAAGGGCGACGTGGCCGCGAACGGCACCGTCTCCGACGAGGGGTGGGTGTGGAAGCCGGCCAATGACGCGGCGCCTCGGATTGCCGACGCCATGGCCATCATGCGAAAGGAACAACCGGCCTCGTTCGTGAAGATGCCGGTCGAGGTCAAGTAACCCCGTAAAGTCGCACGCGATGAACACAAGAAATGCATTCACATTGTTGATCCTCCTCGGCCTGTGTACGGGGCTGCTCGCCCGGAACGAAGGTGAGGATCAGAAGCCGGTCGCTGAAGCGAGGGCCCCGGATGCCCCGGAGCAAGTCGGGGAGTCTGAGTCCGCGCCCGGCGATGCGCCGGAAGCGGACGAAGCGCCTGCCCCCGCCGCGGCGATCGAGAAGAACAAGACGTCCTCTTTTGCCGAGGCGGCGTCCACGGTCGAGCGCCAGCTCCAGGGGAGTCTCCAGGAACTCAGCGCGCTGCGGAAGGAGGTCGCCGAGGAGAAGATCCCTCTCACGCGGAAGCTCAGCGCCCTGGAAGGCAAGCTTTTGGAAACGCGGGAGAAGTACCAGGAGAAGTCCCGGCTCCTCGACCGGCGCACGCTCGATCTGAGCAACCTTAGAAGGGATATCGAAAAGCGCAAGGAAGAGATGGGCTATCTCTCCAACCTCATGGGAGAGTATATCCGGAACCTGGAAACGTCACTGCACATCGCCGAACGATCGCGATATGAGAAACCGCTGGAGGCGGCCAAGCTCGCTCGGGAGGACGACGATCTCACGCGACAGCAGATGTTCGACGGGCAGATCAACCTGCTGGAGGTGTCGCTGGACCGCTTGTTTGAACTGCTCGGCGGTACGCGTTTCGAAGGCGAGGCGGTGGACGCGAATGGCGATGTGGTGGCGGGCACGTTCCTCATGCTCGGGCCGTCGGCGCTCTTCCGGTCGAGTGATGGACAGCGCGTCGGCACGGTGCAGGAGAAGCTGAATTCGACGCAGCCGAACGTCGTCACGTTCTCCTCGCCGGAAGACGAGCAGGCGGCGGCGACGTTGATCGAGTCGGGTGCCGGGTTGTTCCCGTTCGACCCGACGCTGGGCAACGCGCACAAGATCGAGCAGACACAGGAGACGTTGTGGGAGCACGTTCAGAAGGGCGGGCCGGTGATGGTCCCGATCTTCGCCCTCGCCGGGGCGTCGCTGCTGGTGGCGCTGTACAAGTGGGTGGTCTTGATGTTCCAGCGGAGACCGTCGCAGCGGCGGATTCATGAAATGCTGGACGCGGTGCGTCGGCGGAACACGAAGGACGCCGAAGCGAAGGCGGAGAAGGTGCGGGGCCCGGTCGGGCAGATGCTTCGTCTCGGGGTGGCGCACCTGAACGAACCGCGCGACCTGATTGAAGAGGTGATGTACGAAAAGGTCCTGGCCACGCGGCTGAAGCTGCAGCGGATGCTGCCGTTCATTGCGATCAGCGCCGCCGCGGCCCCGCTTCTGGGTCTGCTCGGAACGGTCACGGGCATCATCAACACGTTCAAGCTGATCAACGCCTTCGGGACGGGCGACGTCAAGACGCTGTCGAGCGGCATTTCCGAAGCCCTGGTCACCACGGAGTTCGGGCTGATCGTGGCGATCCCGTCGCTGTTGCTGCACGCGTTCCTCTCCCGCAAGGCGCGGGGCGTGACCGACCAGATGGAGAAGGCGGCGGTGGCGCTGGTCAACCAGGTCAGCAAGACCGGAGAGAAGAAGTCCGAATCCGAATCCGAAGATGAGCAGATGAGCAGTGCCGCGTAAGCGACAGTGAACCGACGATGGAACTCGACGCATTGATCAGCCAGGCGAAGCGCTTCTGGGACCAGGCCTACGAGATCTGGCTCTCCGGGGGCTGGGCCATGGTTGCGATCGCCGCCAACGCCCTGGTCATGTTCGCCATGGGCACGCACGTGTGGCTGAAGCTGCGGGCCAAGAAGTTCAATACGGTCAACGAAAAGACGTGGCGGCGATGGATCGATGAACCATCCGAACGCAGAGGGCCGATCGGCGAGATTCTCGAATTCGTCACCGGCGCGGACTCGGTCAGAGACACCACCATCGCCTTCGAGGAACTGCGGTCAGCCGAGACGGCGCCCTTTGACCGCGACCTGCGGGTGATGCGAATATGCGTCAGCGCCGCGCCGCTGCTCGGCCTGCTCGGGACGGTGACCGGCATGCTCGCGACCTTCGGCGCCCTGGCCACCGGGTCCGGCGGGGAGAAGACGATGGGCATGGTCGCCGAGGGCATCTCCGAGGCGCTGATCACCACGGAGACGGGCCTCGTGATCGCGCTGCCGGGCCTGCTGTTCCAGTACCAGTTGACCCGCACGCTCGACCGCTACAAAACCTTCCTCGCGCACCTGGAAACCGTCTGCAATCAGACGGTCTATCGGCGGAAGCGAGAGACGAAAACAGCCGCGTGAGTAGAGGCGAACCAACCGTTAGCGAGAAAACCGATGGGACGTTTTCGAGAAACCGCAGGCGACGACAGCAGTGAATCCGGGATCGATATCTCCCCGTTGATTGACTGCGTGTTCATTCTGCTGATCTTCTTCATCGTGACCACGACGTTCGTGGAGGAGACCGGCGTGGAGGTGGACAAGCCGCAGGCCGCCTCGGCCTCGCGGCTGGAGAAAAACAGCATCCTCATCGCGGTGACCACCAACGGCGAGGTGGTCTACGGCGGGCGGGAGATCGGGCTCAGCGGCGTCCAGCCGCTGGTCAAGCGGATGCTGCAGAAAGAAGACGTGCCGGTGATCATCCAGGCGGACCGCAACTCGCAGTCGGGCCTGCTCGTGGAGGTGATCGACGAGGCGAAGCTCGCCGGTGCGACGAAGGTGAGTCTGGCCACGCGAAATTCGCGAAGCTGAGCGACGATCCAAGCATGGGTAAGTTGATCCGAATCCTGAAAGGTCTGATGCACCGCCTGCTGGTGGTGGCGGGCGCGGTGGCGCTGGCCCTGGCGTTCTTCCTGGTGCTGCCGCTGATGCAGCAGATCAGCAAACCGCCGGCGGACGACCTGATCGTGCAGCAGGTGGACACGGCGAGACTGGAGCCCCCGCCGCCCCCGCCGGAGGAGCCGGAGGAGGAACCGGAGCCGGAAGAGGAGGAGCCGCCGGAGCTGATGGAGCAGGAGTCGAAGCCCCTCGACCTGTCGCAGCTCGAGGTGGCGCTGAATCCGGGGTTCGGCGGGGCGGGCGGGTTCGGCGGAGACTTCTCGGTCGACCTGAAAACCGTCGCGTCCGGCAACCAGGCCGTGGAGTCGATCTTCTCCATGGCCGACCTCGACCAGCGACCACGTGTGGTCTATCAGCCGGGGCCGGTGATGAACCGCGAAATGCGCCGCAAGGCGCCCGGACAGGTGTACGTGATCTTCATGGTCAACAAGCAAGGGCGCGTGGAGCAGCCGAAGGTGCAGAAGTCGAGCGATCCGGTGTTCGAGCAGCCGGCGGTGAAGGCGGTGAAGCAGTGGAAGTTCGAGCCGGGCAAGCGCGGCGGCGATCCGGTGCGGTTCCGGATGCGCGTGCCCATTACGTTCCCCAAAGGATGACGACCTTGAGCAAAGCTATCTGGCACATCGCGGATTCGACGCCCGGAACGCTCCGCGGCGCGTGGACGGGTCGACGGCGCCGCCCCCGCATCGCTGAGCTGCTCTGCGGCGGGGTGCTTCTGGCGACGCTGGGCCTGACCGGCTGCGCGCTCAGGAAGGACGGGCCCGGCGCCGGGCGGCCGGAAGAGCCGACTGACCCCGCCCCCCTTGCCGCGGCCGAGGATGAATCGGAAGGCCAGCCGCGGCGCAGAACCCGGGTCAGTCAGGCCGCGCTCGAAGTCTGGAACGACCCGCAGTTCCAGCGTGCGTTCGCCCAGAGCTACCAGGCGGAGACGGAGATCGAGCCGCGGGTCACCCTCGCCGAGCGCGAGACGATGCAGGAGGTGTTGAGTCTGATCTCGTCGGAGAAGCTGGACGAGGCGGCGGCGTTGCTGAAGCAGCAGCGCACCGAGGCCTCCAGCGCGGTGTTCGATTTCACCCTCGCCAACATCTATTTCCAGCAGGAGAAGCTGGACGAGGCGGCGAAGTACTACCGCCGGGCGGTGGACAAGTTCCCGAAGTTCCGCCGGGCGTGGCAGAATCTCGGGCTGATCTACGTTCGCCAGGGCGAGTTCGAGAAGGCGGTGCCGGCCCTCAGCCGGGTCATCGAACTCGGCGGCAACGACGGGATCACCTACGGGCTGCTCGGCTACGCCTACGCCTCGATCGGCAACAGCATGTCGGCGGAGTCGGCGTATCGCTCGGCGATTCTGCTCGACCCGGAGACGATGGATTGGAAGATGGGCCTCGCCCGCAGCTTCTTCCGGCAGCAGCGTTACGCCGACGCGGTGGCGTTTCTCGGCCAGCTCATCAAGGCCGAGCCCGACCGCGCCGACCTGTGGATGCTCCAGGCCAACGCTTACATCGGCATGGACAAGCCCATGCGGGCGGTGGAGAACTACGAAATCATCGACCGCCTCGGGGCGTCCACGGTCGAGAGTCTGAACATGCTCGGCGACATCTACATCAACGAAGAGCTGTTCGACCTCGCGGTCGACGCCTACGCCCGGGCCTTGAACAAGGACCCGGAAGCGGAAGTCGACCGGGCCATCCGTGCGGCGAAGGTGATGGGCGCCCGCGGCGCGCTCGAGCAGACCGGCGAACTGATTCAGCGACTCCAGGACGCCAGGGGCGAGCGCCTCGCCGACGCCGAACGCAAGGACCTGCTGAAGCTCGAAGCCCGCATCGCGGTCGCGGAGGGGGCCGAGGAAGAGGAGGTCCGCATCCTTGAGCAGATCGTCGAACTGGACCCGATGGACGGCGAGGCCCTGCTGCTGCTCGGGCAGCATCACGCCCGCTCCGGCGATACGGAACAGGCGATCTTCCTCTATGAACGAGCGGCGAACATCGAGGGCTTCGAAGCCAACGCCAAGGTGCGTCACGCCCAGTTGCTGGTCAAGCAGGGCAAGTACGCCGAGGCGTTGCCTCTGCTCCGCCGGGCCCAGGAGATCAAGCCGCGGGAGAATATCCAGAAGTACCTCGACGAGGTCGAACGCGTGGCCAAGCGTGGTTGACGTGCGGTCTCGCGGGGGCGCGACATCCGAGCCGGCGGAGGGCGGGAGACTGGAAAACCTCAACGCCAGGCCGGCCCATGGGAGGGCCGTGAGACCGTGAACAACACTCGAATGAAATCGCAACGCGTCGCCCCGTTGGCCGGGGTGCTCTGCCTGATCGTGGCCTGCGCCGCGGTCGTCGCCCAGCCCGCCGATGCGCCGGACGAATCGTCCGGTTGGGTCGAGTTGAACTTCCCCGAGGATGTCGAGCTCAAGGCCCTGGTCGATTACGTCGGGCAGCGGCAGGGCGTGAACTTCATCTACGACATGCAGTCCGTACGGCAGAAGATCACACTGAAGACGCCGGAGAAAATCCCCGCTTCGTCGCTGATGACGCTGCTGGAAAGCGCCTTGAAGGTCAAGAATCTGACGCTGGTGCCCACCGAGGTGGAAGGCGTCATGCGGATCGACTCGGCGAACCAGAACCTGACGGCCATCTCGCAGGGGCCCGTCGATGAGGCGGCGGCGGCGGACCTTCCGAGCGATCGTCCGACGCTGCCCGTGACCCGGGTCTTCACGCTTCAGCACGCCGACGCCAAGCGCCTCGAGCAGATCATCACCCCCTTTGTGACGGCCTCGCGCGGCAATCTTACCGCGCTGCCCGAGCATGATCTGATCATCGTCACCGATTTCGCCGGCAACATGGGCCGAATCGGGAAGCTCATCGAACTGGTGGACCGGCCGGGGCGCAAGGCGGTCGTTCGCTTCGTCCCCGTCACGCACGTCGATGCCTCGGACATCGCGGACCAGGTCCGTCGCATGCTGACCGGAAAGGCCAAAGCCGCCGGTCAACAGGACCGCGTCGCGCGCGGCGAGATCACCGTCCTCCACGACGAGCGCACCAACCAGGTCGCGGTGATCGGCCTCGAAGCAGGGGTCGCCGACGCGGTGGCCCTGATCGAATCGCTCGACGTGCCGCTCGGCCTGGAGACGAAAATCTACCCGCTCACCGTCGCTTTTCCCGGGCAGGTCGACTCGCTCGTCCGGGAACTGATCGGGGAGATCGCGGCCAAGCGACTGTACAAGTCGGCCATCGACCCCGACGCCAACCTGCTCATCGCCACCACCACGCCGGACATTCACGAGCAGATCAACGCCCTCCGCGATGCCCTGGACCGCCCGATTCCCGACGCCCAGAGCCCGGTGCGGTTCTACAAGCTGGAAAACGCCAAGGCGGCCGACGTGCTGGCGACGTTGCGGAACATCGAAGGCGGCGACGGGCTCGAGGACGTGAGCGTGGACGGCATGGCCGCCCAACCCACCGAGGGCGAACAGGGCGTGGACCGGCTGATCGAAGGCCCCACCGAGGCGGGGATCAACCGCATCGACGGCGAGGCGTACGATGCCCAGACGCTGTCGGGACTGTCCGCGGTCTCGGTGGAGTTGCCGGACGCCCGCATCATGGCCGACGAGGCGACGAACACCGTCATCATCATCGCCAAGCCGTCCATGCAGGCGGTGTACAAGCGATTGATCGACCGCCTCGACGTCCGCCGCCCGCAGGTGCTCATCGAGGCCACCGTGGTGTCGATCGACACCACGGACGGTTTCGAGCTCGGCGTCGAAATCCATTCGCGGGAAAGCGCCGACAGCGGGACGCTGCTGAACTTCACGCAGTTCGGTTTGACGACCGAGGACTCGAGGCCGGGGTCGCTGACGCTCACGCCGGGCACGGGCTTCACCGGCGCCCTGCTCGGGGCCGATACCGCGGAGTTCGTCATCCGGGCCCTGGAGTCGGACTCGCGGGCGAGGGTCATTTCCCGGCCGACCATGCTGGTCAACGACAACTTCCAGGCCGAGCTCAAGAGCGAGAACGAGGAGCCGTTCGAGACGGTGAGCGTCTCGAGCACGTCCGTCGAACGCACCACGCTCGGCGGGTACGCCACCGCGGGCACGACGATCCGGGTCACGCCCCAGATCAGTCAGGGCAATCACCTGAAGCTGGAATACGAGATCGCGCTGAGCAGTTTCGGGGAGAAGGCCCAGGCATCGACGCTGCCGCCGAAGCGTCAGACCAACGAGCTGAGCAGCGAGGCGACGATCCCCGACGGTGACACGATCGTGGTCGGTGGGTTGAGCCGGGAAGATTTTTCCGAATCGGTTGACCGCGTCCCTTTGTTGGGCAGTATTCCCCTGGTGGAGTACCTGTTCTCCAGCCGCAGCAACACGGTGACGAAGACGACGCTGTTTGTTTTCATCCACGCGACGATCCTTCGAGACGACAAGTTCGAGGACCTGAAGATGATCTCGGGCGACCGGGTCGCGCATGCGGGACTGGAGGGCGACTACCCGCCGAGTGAGCCCGTGGCGATTCGATAGGTTCGATGGAGTTGCATGATGATCACCCTGGCCCAGTACAACAATCAGAGCCGTGAGAAGCTGGCCAAGCTGGCCGCGGGCATCGTCTCGGAAACGGGCGAGGAGCCGGCCGACGCCGCGCCCTCCCCAGCCCCGGCTGAAGCGACCGGTCTTGCATCGAACGAACCGGCCGATCCCGATATGGTCGACCTGGGCGAGTCGCATCCTTCGGCAGAGTTCGTCAAGCGCGTGCCCATCGCCTTCGCCCGGTCGAAGAAGGTGCTCGGGCTGGCGACCGAGACCGGGGCGATGCGCCTCGCCATGGCCGATCCGGATGACCAGCAGACCCAGGACGTCCTGCGTCGCTGGCTCGGGCGGGCGGTCGCGCCCGTCCGCGTCGATCCGGGGCAACTCGCGATCTCGATCAACGAGGCCTACGGGCAGCAGACCGGCGCCGCACAGGAGTTCGTCGAAAAGCTCGACCGCGACAGCGTCATGGAAGCGGTCAGGGACCTCGAAGGCCGCGAGGACCTGCTCAACGTCTCCGACCGCGCGCCGGTGATCAAGCTCGTCAACCTGATCCTCTTCGAGGCGGTGCAGCAGGAGGCGTCCGACATCCACGTGCAGCCGTACGAAAATCGCCTCATCGTGCGGATGCGGATCGACGGCGTGCTGTTCGACGTCTTCGAGCTGCCCGCGGGCGTGCATGCCGAAGTGGTCAGCCGCGTGAAGGTCATGGGCAAGATGAACATCGCGGAGAAGCGGCTGCCCCAGGACGGTCGGGCCACGGTGCAGGTCGGCGACCGCGTGATCGACCTGCGAATCTCCACCGTCCCCGCCAGCCACGGCGAGCGGGTCGTGATCCGCCTGCTCGACAAGAGCGCCCGG
>CAYFQS010000057.1:0-14012 GCA_964345245.1 uncultured Planctomycetaceae bacterium
TGGCGACCTGGTTATCCGGCGATCCGGGGACCGTGCGGGCGGGGTCGCAAGCGAAGCCGAATGCTCTGGTATCGGGGCACGGCGCCACGGTGCAACATAACATAATAGAGATTATCGGACGTTGAACCGGGCGTCCAAGGGTAGCGGGCGGTGCCGTTGAGACCGGCTCAGGATCGGTTATGATACGGGCGACGAACACCCCATGGCACGACGCCCGAAGTCAATCTCGTCCGATCCGCCCATCGTGGCTCCGCTGTGCAGCATCTTTCGGCGGTTTCTGAAGAAACGCGGCTTGAAGTTCACCGCCGAACGCGCGGTCATTCTCGACGCCGTGCTTGGCCAGGAAACCGTCTTCGAGGTCGAGCAGCTCGTGAGCGACCTCAAAGCAAGCAACCACCGCGTTTCCCGATCCACCGTCTACCGAACGATCAAGCATCTCGTTGAGGCCGGGATCATTCAAGAGGTCCTCCTCGACAGTCGGCAGTCGCGCTACCAGCTCGTGTACGGGCGCGAACACCGCGATCACCTGGTCTGCATGGAGACCGACGAGGTGATCGAGTTCGCCAGTGAGGAGCTGACGCGTCTGCGCAATCGCATCTGTCGCGAGCACGGACTGGACCCCGTCGGCCACCGGATGATCATCTTCGGGGTGCGGCGGGATCAGTCCTCCTGATCCTCCCACGCCAGCGGCCGGGCAATCCGGTAATCGCCGTCCAGCCAGCGGCCGAGGTCGGTCATCTTGCACCGCCGTGAGCAGAACGGATAGGACTCGGCATCCTCGGCGACCGGTTGACGGCATGTGGGACACGGCGTTTCAATCGCCGGCCGCAGACCGCCGACCTGCGGCATGTCGATCTCGAAGCCCGCATCCTGCAACGCCTGGGCGAGTCCGGACAGATGAGCCCGCCAGGCGCCGCGGGCCTCGAAGGCGATCTCGCGGACCGCTTCATCAACGTGGTCGAGTCGGGCGATCAGATGATCTTCGGGTAGTTCGTCCGCGAGGCGATCCGCCCATTCCACGGCGACGACGGCATCCTGCCAGAGCTCGTCCGACCAGCCGGCGGACTCAAGGTCCGATAAGTCCTCAATGCGGTAGGCATCGACGTGGACCAGGTTGGCTCGGCCGGCGTATTCCTGCATGAGCACGAACGTCGGGCTCGAGACGAGCCGTTCGTCGGCGTTGAGCCCGCGGGCGAGCCCGCGGACGAACTGCGTCTTGCCCGCGCCGAGCGGGCCGATCAGCCCGATCACACTGCCCGGGCGCACCAGGGCGGCCAGCACCTCGCCCACCTGCATGGTCTGCTCGATGCTGCGGGTGGTGAGGGTCAGTTGATCGCTTGTCGTTGCACGCTCTTCGGTGGCATTCATGAGTGATGGTCCCATCCACTGCGCTGGATCATCATCGGTTCGCCGGCCTCGTCGAGCCAGCACACCGGTTCGCGGACGCGTGTCGCCGGGCCGGGTTCGATTCGCCCGATCCGCGTGAGCGTCACGCCGAGCAATTCATCGGGCAGGCGCTCGGCGGCCTCCGCTTCGACGGTGAAGCATAGCTCGTAATCCTCGCCATCGCACAAGGCGTGTTCCAGGGCCGAGCGGCTGTCGCGAGCCGCCGCCCGGCGCGCCACGTCGCGGATCGGCAATGCCTTGGCATGCACGGTAGCGGTCACGTTGGAGGCCCGGCAGATCCGCGGCAGATCGGCGGCCAGGCCGTCCGACAGATCGATCATGCTGCGCAGGCCGCCGCCGCAGGTCTCGGCGAGCTGGCGGGCGAGGTCGAGCCGGGGCTCGAAGGTCAGATGGGGCGCGTCCGCCCTGCTCTCGGCCCACGCCCCGCCGAGCCGGCCGGTCACGAAGACCGCGTCGCCCGCCCGTGCTTGTGATCTCAATACCGGCTCGACGCCCGCCGGCTCGGCGAGGATGGTCACCGTGATCGCCAGCGGCGAGTCGCCGATGCTGATGTCCCCGCCGAACAGCGGGCAGGCATACCGCTCGCCCGTCGCCTGCATGGCGTCGAACAACCCGGTCGCCTGCGATTCCCGCCAACTTCGCGGCAGACAGACGGCGACGACCGCGCCGAGCGGCCTGGCGGCCATCGCCGCCACGTCGGACAGATTGCGGGTCATCGCCTTGCGGCCGAACCCGGAAAGCCCGGCCGTCTCGACCCGCCCGTGGATGCCGTCGATAAGCTGATCCACGGTCACGAGTACGGTCTGTCCGCCGATGCGCACCCCGCCCATGTCATCGCCGGGCGGGATGACCACGTCGTCGGCGGCAGCCGCGTGTTCGTAGATGTACTGGAGCAGGCGCGACTCACGCATGACGCATGATGATACCACAGGGTCGAGGCACGCCGGTTGCGGCGGCGCGGCTCATGCGGCCACGCTCTCGCGCAGCTCCACATGCACGTGGTTGATGTACAGCCGCACGGCCACAAGACTGGCCGCGAGGTCCGCCGCCAACCCCGCCGCCGCGGGGTCGTCGCCCCGACTGTCCATCGCTTCACCGGCGAGCAGTTCGCTCACCACGCGACCGTCCTCGATCAGTTCGGCGTCCATGTCGGCGCTGACCTGCCGGATCGCCGCGGTGGTCAGCAACCCCGCATCGTCCATCAGCGCATCCGGGACGAAGGCGTCGGGGGCGCGCACGATCAGGCGGACCTCGGCCCCGCCGCGGATCGTCTCGGCCTGCGGCCCGTCGGCCGGCAGCAGCACGAGAAAGCTCCCGTCGGCCTGGCCGGCGTAGCTCACCGGTGAGAACCGCGGCTCGGCCGTCACCGGGTCCGTCGTCATCAACTGCCCCGATCCGTGTTCCCAAAGGAACCGGACCGCGGCTCGTGAAGGTAATCCTTGTTCAACCTGGGCGGCAAGCATCGCTTGCCTCCTTTCCTCGGCCGGGCCGACACGCGGCCCAACAAAAAACCCGCGAGCTTGGGTGGGACTCACGGGAAGGCGGCGGATGGATTGTCCGAAACCGACCTATGAGTCCCTCAGTTGCTGAATCATTACCCCGGCGCAGCTTTCGCCGGCTAGCAAGCAATGATCCGGCATGTTTCGCGTACACTGGTGCATCACGGGGTGCACACTTCCTTTCGTTCGACTGAACTACCTTAGCGAGGGGGGAGCGCAAAGGTCAACCGCGAAACCGTGAAAAAGCGGCAAAAGAGTTGCGAAACATCTCACACGGAGGAATTCACCGCCAGGACGGCGGCCTTGGCGTTTTTTCGCGCCGTGGCGGCGAATCCACCCGCGCGGCATGTTCTCCCCCCTCGCGGCAAAACGGCGCAGGCGTCACGTCGAGCCCGTGTCGGCCCGCCGCGCTTTCCAGGCCTCGAACTGCTCCGCGAATCCGTGGAGCCCGGCGTTACCGCCGGTCCGATACCGTCGCACGACGTTCTCCGCCCCGAGCCAGTCGTACACGTCGTCGCCGATCTCATTGCAGCCGGCGATCCGCTTCATTTCGTCGACGGACAGGTTGGCGAGCTTCTCGCGGCCGCTGTCCATGCAATGGTGGACGAGGGCGCCGACGTGCTGGTGGGCGGTCCGGAAAGCCACGCCTTTCGTGACGAGGTACTCGGCGAGCGAGGTGGCGTCGAGAAAGCCGCGGTCGAGGCCCCGGCTGATCCGCGGTTCGTCAAACTTCGCCGAACGCACGATCCGCGCAGCCATGTCGAGGCAGTCCCGGACCGTGTCGCAGGCGGCGAAGACGTGGCGTTTATCTTCCTGCAGGTCGCGGTTGTAGCCGATGGTCAGGCCCTTGCACGTGGTCAGCAGTGCCGTGAGATTGCCGTAGACGTTCCCGCACCGGCCGCGGATCAGCTCGAGCATGTCGGGGTTGCGCTTCTGCGGCATCATGGACGAGCCGGTCGTGTAGGCGTCGCCGATGGTGAGGAAGCCGAACTCGCTGCTCATGTAGAGGATCCACTGCTCGGCCCACCGGCTGAGCCACATAGCGGTCATGGCGCAGGCGTAGACGAAGTCGACGGCCACGTCGCGTGACGCGGTGGCGTAAATGCTGCTCGGCGATGCGTGGTCGATTCCGTAGGTTGCGAAGGCGTCGGCCGTGTGCTCGCGGTCGAGGGGCAGGGACGAGCCGGCGATCGCTCCACTGCCAAGCGGCGAGCCGGCGTTGGCGCCCTCCACGGCGAGGTCGAGTCGCTTGCCGCAGGCCCTCATGGCTGAGACCCACGCCGCGATCTCCCCGCCGACCACGATCGGCTGGGCCCGCTGCAGGTGTGTGTAGGCGGGCATGACCAGCTCGCCATCGCGCCCGGCGAGTTCGACGAAAGCGGCGACGAGGTCGTCGAGGATCTCTCGGAGTTGCTCGCAGGCATCGTGCGTCCACAGACGCAGATCCGTGGCGACCTGGTCGTTGCGGCTCCGTCCGGTGTGCAGTTTCCGGCCGGGCTCGCCGATCTTCTCGATCAGCGCCGCCTCGATGCACATGTGCACGTCTTCGAGTTCGACCTGCCAGCCGTCCCACTGCCGGCCCTGGTCGTCGATCTCGGATTCGATCTCCCGCAGCCCGCGTTCGATCGCGGCCAGGTCGTCTTCGGAGATCAGCCCGACGTGCTGGAGCATCCGCGCATGGGCGATGGAGCCGGCGATATCGTGCTTGTAGAGCCGGGTGTCGTAGCTGAGCGACTCGACGAACCGGGCGGCGAGATCGTCATGCTCGCTGCCGCCGGCCTTGGCGTGCTCCCATGGTTTGCGCGTGTCGGCCATGGTGACATGTTACCGGATTTGAACCCGGTGCGACCGCTCCGGGCTGCCGCACCGCCGCGATCACCAAATCAGTATGATGTCGGCATGGAAACGCTGGATCGAGAACAGGAAGCAGACCGAATGCTCAGCGTGCACGAGGGAGCCGGCGGGTGGGCGGCGGTCATGCAACGCCTCGAAGCCCAGATGAACGTGCTCCACGGCCGCACGCAGGTGCTGCTCACGCTCTGCGGCGTGGTGGTGACGGTCACCGGATTCAGCGGTCGCATCATTGCCGGCACGTCCCTGCTCGCGAAGGTCTCCATCATCACCGGGCTCGCGCTCGTGCTCGCCGCCGCCGCCGTCGGGGTGTTCGGCGTGTTGCCGGTGAAGTGGCTCACCCAGCAGCCCGGCCACGATCCCCGCGGGTGGCTGCTGAACGTGCTGGCTTATCGTGACCGCAAGACGGGTGCCTACCGCTGGGCCACCGCCCTGCTGCTGCTCGGCCTGGCGGTTTACGTCGCCTCCATCGCCCTCATGCTCCTGGCCCCCGGCGCCCCCGCCATGTACGCCCCCGGCGTGCCCATGGCCCCGTGATGAGCACCGCGGGTATTGCCCTTGCCCAGGCGTGCTCCGTCCTTCTTTGCGGCTCCGCGGTGAACCCGTTTCCCGAACCCGCTGGCGACAATCCCCGTATCGGTCTAAAATGTTAGGTGATCTGAGATTCGGGAAGGAACCCCACCATGAGCGAACAGACTCCATCGACCGAACAGACCCTCGAACAGCGCGTGAGCGAGGTCATCAACCGCATTCGGCCGGCCATCCAGTCCGACGGCGGCGACCTTGAACTCGTCAGCGTCGAGGAGGACGGCTCGGTTCAGGTGCGATTCCACGGCGCGTGCGTGGGCTGTCCGTCGGCCAGCATGACCTTGCACATGGGCATCGAGCGCGCCCTCAAGGAGCGCGTGCCCGAGGTGACGCAGGTCGTTCCGGTCGCGTAATCCCATCACCGCCCTACCCGGTTGAGCCCTACTTGCGTGACCGAGCCGCGGGTCAATCTCGCCGAGTATGACAACGCCTGGTACGACCCGGGGCGGGGGAAGCTGATCCGGCTGCTGTGGCTGGTGATCAACGGCTGTGTCATGCAGGCGGCGTGGCTGCCGCTGTCCGGTCTGCGCGTCGTCCTGCTGCGGATGTTCGGGGCGAAGATCGGCCGGGGCGTGGTCATCAAACCCGCGGTCAACATCAAGTATCCCTGGCGGCTCGACGTGGGCGATCACACCTGGATCGGCGAAGCCGCGTGGATCGACAACCTCGCACAGGTCGCCATCGCCGGCCACTGCTGCATTTCACAGGGCGTTTATCTCTGCACCGGTAATCACGACTGGTCGGACCCGAAGTTCGGGCTCATCGTCAAACCGATCACCATCGAAGGAGGCGCGTGGATCGGGGCGAAGGCGATCGTCCTGCCGGGCGTCACCGTGGGCGAACACACCATCCTGACCGCCGGTTCCGTGGCGTCGCAGGACTTGCCGGCCAACCGGATCTGCCGCGGCAATCCCGCCACGCCGATGCGCGAGCGGGAGATTCATCAAGACGAGCGGGGGGCTGCGAACAAGCAAAACTGAATGGGCGAATTGCGCCCTGGGCAGGCATCGATCGCGATGGCGGGCGAAGCTTGCCCGTGGTTCTCTGCCGGTCGGAAGAGCACGGGCAGGTCGGGCGCGGCCGGCCGAGTTCGCTTCTTGCCCCGACTCACCTGGTTGCTCCGTGGTGACTAACCTCCGAGCTGCTTGCTCCGGGCGGCGGCTTTTTCGATGGCTCGGGTGATCGCCGCTTTCACCTTCTTGGAATCCATGTGCTCGGTTGCGGCCTGGGTGGTGCCGCCCGGAGACGTGACGCGGCGGCGGAGTCGCTCGGCGGAGTGTTCGGAGTCCGACAGCAGCGTCGCCGCCCCGAGCAGCGTCTGGCGAACGAGCAGGTCGGCGACGGTCTCCGGCAGTTCGAGTTTCTTCGCGGCATCCGCCATCGCTTCGGCGAGGTAGAACAGGTACGCCGGCCCCGAGCCGGACACCGCGGTCACCGCGTCCATCTGACGCTCGTCGAGCATCACCGCCTCGCCCGCCGCGGCGAAGAGGTCGTGCACCAATTCGGCATCGTGATCGCTGGCGTGGCGACCGAGGCAGATCGCCGACATCCCGCAACCCGCCATCAGCGGCGTGTTGGGCATCACGCGAATCACGTGCAGGGCCAGCCCGGCCGTCTGCTCGATCTTCCGCGTCGAGACGCCGGCCATGATCGAGATGACCACCTGCCGCTCCGCATCGAGCTTGCCGAGCACGCCCGCGATTTCCGGCAGCGTCTGCGGCTTGACCGCGAGGAGCACGTGGTCCGCATCCCTGACCGCGGCTTCGTTGTCGTTCGTGGCGGCGATGCCGAGCTTCTCAAACTCGCTCTGCCGGTCGGCCGACGGGTCGGCGACGATCACGCTCTCCGCCTTGAGCACCTGTTTGTCGATGGCGCCGCGAACGATGGCTTCGCACATGTTCCCGGCCCCGATGCACCCGAGGGTGTAACGCATTACTTGTCTCCATTCGGTCGTTTCGCGGCCCGGGCTGACAACCAGCCGTCGCGCGTGTTCTTCGCCCCGCGGAGTCGGGCCAGCAGTTCTTCGCGTGATTCGCCGGAGAGTTGCTGTCGAAAGTTCTGCAGCCGCTCGATCCACTCGTCGATCGCCTCGCCGAGCGGTCCGGCGTTGTCGGTGAGGATGTCGGCCCAGACGCCGGGGTCGCCGCTGGCCACGCGGGTGGTGTCGGCGAAGCCGGTCGATGCCAGATCGAGCGATTCGCTCGCCGCGGCATGCTCGACCAGGAGCATCGCCACCGCGTGCGGCAGGTGGCTGATCCGGGCGACGATGCGGTCGTGCTCCGCCGCCTCCATCCGCACCAGCCGCATGTCCAGCATCCGCCACAGCCATTCGATCGTGGCCAGGGCGTCATCGTCTGTCTCATCGGTCGGGGTGACGACGACCGGCTTGGCGTCGAAGAGGTCGGGACGGGCGGCGTCCGGTCCGTGGACTTCCGAGCCCGCCATGGGATGCGAGCCGACGAAACGTCCGGGCCTGCGCAGAACCCCACCCGCCGCCTCGACGATGCTGTGCTTGGTCGAGCCCACGTCGGTGATGACCGCGGCGTCGGCCCCCGCCTCCGCGATGCGCTGCAGGAGGTGCGGGACTGTCGACACCGGCGTGGCGATCACGATCAGGCCGGCCTCCGCCACGGCGGCGGGCAGGTCGCGCTCGGCATGGTCGATGCAGCCGCACGCCACGGCGCGATCGAGCGTGGCCTCGGTGCGTCCGCAGCCGATGACGGCGCCGCGAAACCCGCGGGCCTTGAGCCCGAGGCCGACCGACCCGCCGAGCAGGCCGGCGCCGATGATCGTGATTTGCCGCGGTGGGTTCATCGTGTTTCCATCGTCGGTTGATTTCCCCTCCGGGGGCTGGCGATTATACTAGTTTGAGCCCCCAAGCAAGGTCAGCCAGACGTCACGGCCGGTTCTTCCGGCCGTGCGGCGTTTCGGCCCCGCCGCGAGTTGTGTCACGGAGACCCGAATGGCCAACGGCAACGTTCAGACATCCACGACCTTCGAACTCGAATTCGAGAAGCCCCTGCTCCAGCTCGAGCGCCAGATCGCCGAACTCGAGCAGGCCCCCGAGAGCCAGGGCCGCAACTACGCCGGCGAGGTTCGCAAGCTGCGCCAGTCGCACACCGCCATGCTCAAGAAGACTTACGCCAAGCTCACCGCGTGGCAGACGGTGCAGGTCGCCCGCCATCCCAACCGGCCGCAGTCGACCGATTATCTCCGCGCTTTCGTGAAGGACTTCCAGGAACTGCACGGCGACCGGCGGTACGGAGACGACCCCGCGATCATGACCGGGTTCGGCCGCATCGGCGCGTACAAGACCATGATCGTGGCCATCCGCAAGGGCAAGGAGACGCGCGAAAAAGTCGCGTGTCATTTCGGCTGCCCGCATCCCGAGGGCTATCGCAAGGCGCTGGCGAAGATGAAGCTCGCCGAGAAGTTCGACCTGCCGGTGGTGACGCTCGTCGACACGCCCGGCGCCTACCCCGGCATCGGGGCCGAGCAGCGCGGGCAGGCCGAGGCGATCGCCGTGAACCTGCGGGAGATGAGCCGGCTGCGCACGCCCATCGTCTGCGCGATCATCGGCGAGGGCGGATCGGGCGGCGCGCTCGGCGTGGCGGTGGGCGACCGCGTGGCCATGATGCAGTACGCCTGGTACACCGTGATCAGCCCGGAGGGCTGCGCCGCGATTCTGTGGAAGACCGGCCAGGAAGCCCCCACCGCCGCCGAACAGCTTCACCTGACTGCCGCCGACAACGTGAAGCTCGGCGTGGTCGACGAAGTTCTCGACGAACCGCTCGGCGGCGCCCACCGCGATCCCGAGACCACCGCCGGCCGGCTCGAAGAGTGGATCATCCGCTCGATCCGCGAGCTCAAGCGGTACAAGACCGAGAACCTCATCGCCCGCCGCTACGAACGCTTCCGCAAGCTCGGCGCGGTCGCAGAGGCGTAAGCCCGTCGCCTCCGCCCGCCGAGTGGGGTGTCATGGCCCGCCCCGTAACGACGTGGAGCGCCGGCCGCGGCCCCCGTTGAAGCGCAGCGTTTCACCGCCGCGCGACCACCTCGTAGACCCGCGCCACGTCTCCGAGCAGTTCCAGTGCCGTCTCGATCTTCAGCATCGTCGCCGCGTCGGACTCCGCCTTCGGCGGGTCGGGATGCGTCTCGATGAACAGGGCGTGGACCCCCGCCGCCACGGCCGCGCGGGCCAGCAGGGGCGCCCGCTCGGGCCGACCGCCTGACGCGGCGCCCTGCCCGCCGGGTTGCTGCGTGGAGTGTGTCACGTCGAAGCACACCGGCCGGCCGAGTTCCAGCAGATCCCCCACGCCGATGAAGTCGTTGACCAGCCGGTTGTAGCCGAAGAACGTGCCCCGTTCGGTGAGCATGACGCCCGTCGCGTTCGACTCGTCGAGTTTCGTGATGACGTTGTTCATCTCGGCCGGGGACATGAACTGACCCTTCTTGACGTTGACCGGCTTGCCCGTCGCCGCCGCCGCGACCAGCAGGTCCGTCTGCCGGCAAAGGAACGCGGGCACCTGGAGCACGTCGACCACCCGCCCCGCCGCTGCGGCCTGCCCCGGTTCGTGGATGTCGGTCGTGACCGGCATGCCGAGCTTGTCGCGCGCCGCGGCGAGCAGCTCCAGCCCCGCGTCGAGCCCCGGGCCGCGCTCGCTGTGAATGCTCGAGCGATTCGCCTTGTCGAAGCTCGCCTTGAACACGTAGGCGAACCCGAGTTCCGCGCAGCGGTCCCGCACCCGCTCGCCGATTTCGAGGCACAGGTCGAGCGACTCGGCCAGGCAAGGCCCGGCGATGACGAGCAGCGGTTCGGCCGGGCCGACACGCACGTCGCCGATCGCGAACCCGCCGGCCTTCGATTGGTCTGTTCTGTCGGTCATGCGTCTCCGTTCGTTGCCCGGTTCCGTTAAGCCAGATTGACGGGCGCGACGGTCGGACCCCGCACTCGCTGAAGCGAGGCGGGCCGCCCAATCCCCCCCGGCGCGCCCTCGCTTCAGCGAGGCGTGTCCGGCACCCCCGGCGCGGCCTCGCTTCAGCGAGGCGCGTCCGCCTCATCCCCCCTCACGCTCAACACCAGATTATCGCGGTGCACGACCTCGTCATACGCCCGCCGGCCGAGCAGCGTCTCGAACTCATTCGACCGCTTGCCCTGGATCGCCCGCGTCTCTTCCCCGGTGTAGTTGATCAGCCCCCGTCCGACCTCGCGCCCGCGCTGATCGCGGATGATCACCACGTCGCCCTTGTCGAAGTTGCCGGTGATCTCGGTGATGCCGGTGGCGAGCAGCGACTTGCCGCGGACGCGCAGGGCGTTGGCCGCGCCTTCATCGACCACGAGCACGCCGCCCGGCCGCACCGCCATGCCGATCCACCGCTCCCGGCCGGCGAGCTTGCGATGGGCCGGCACGAACACCGTCCCCACCCGCTCGCCCGCGGTCAGCTTCGTCAGCACGTCCGGCGTGCGTCCGTTGGCGATCACCGCGATCTCGCCGGCGTCGGTCACCCGCCGCGCCGCCTCCAGCTTCGTGGCCATCCCCCCGCTGCCGAGGTCCGACGTATTGCCCGTGACCAGCGTTCGCATCGCCAGCGGGTCTTCCACGAGGTCGATCACCTGCCCGTCGCGGTCGTGCAGCCCGTCCACCACCGACAACAGCACCAGCGCATCGGCGGGCATCGCGTTGGTCAGCAGGCCCGCGATGATGTCGTTATCGCCGAAGCGGATCTCGTCCACCGCGACGGTGTCGTTCTCGTTCACGATGGGAATCGCGTTGAGGTCGTGCAGCTCCGCGATGCAGTTGCGGATGTTCAGGTACCGGCCGCGATCTTCGAAGTCCCCGCGGGTCAGCAGCATCTGGGCCACGTGCAGGTCGTGCGGCTGGAACGCCTCGTGCCAGAGGTTCATCATCCCGCTCTGGCCGACCGCGGCGATGGCCTGCTGGGCCCCGACGTCCTTCGGCCGGCGAGGCAGGTTCAGCAGCTTCCGCCCCGTTCCGATCGCCCCGCTCGAGACCAGCGTCACGGCCCGCCCCGCCTTCACCAGGGCCGCGACCTGCTCGGCCATCCGGCTCACGTACGCCACGTCCAGCTCCCCGTGTTGGTCCGTGAGCAACTGCGTGCCCATCTTCACCACCAGCCGCCTCGCCTGCGTGAGCACCTGCTGTCGCAACGTCATCGAAGGCATATCGCGTTCCACCTTACCAGCCGAGACTGCGTTCCCATGCGGGCTCAAGCCCGGTCATGGATTGCGTGGCGCGTCGACGCAATCCCCGGCCGGGATTCCGCCGTCGTGTGCGTCGTCGTTTCCCGCCCCCGCCAACCGCTCCACCAGCGCCGCGTAGCGCTGCGTCGCCCCCTGCTGCTCGCGGATCACCGCCCGGCCCCGCTCGGCGAGCGCCCGGCCTCGCTCCGTGCCGAGCAGTCCCGCCACCGCGGCCCGCACTTCCGCTCGGCCGGACAACTGCACGATCCCGCCGCCCGCGAGCAGCTTCGTCATCACGTCCGCGAAGTCCGCGGTATTCGGTCCGATCACCGTCGGCTTGCCCAGGGCGATCGGCTCCATCATATCGCTGCCCCACTGCGGACTGAAACTCCGCCCCACCACCACCACGTCCGCCAGGGCGTAGGCCTTGTTCAGCTCGCCCATGGTGTCAAGCAGAAACCGCCCCGCTTCCGAGTGCTCGCGCCGCTCGCCGTCCGGGTATTTGCTTCGCCGCACCGGCTCGCCCATCGCCACCGCCGCTTCGTCGAAGCGCTCCGGCTTCCGCGGCACGCACATGAGCTGCGCCGCCCGGCCCTCGCCGTCGGTCAGCCCGTCGAGTTCCTCGACGAGCATCGCCTCTTCGCCCGGCCCGGTCGAGCCGGCCACCACCAGCGGCCGGTCGCGGTCGATCCCCATCGCCGCCGCCAGGGCGGCGCTGCCGTCCACGTCGTCGGCGATCTTCGCGTTGTCCCACTTCATCGTCCCGGTGATTTCGATCCGCTCCCGCGGGACGCCGAGCCCGGCGAAGCGCTCGGCGCAGGCGTCGTCCTGCACCGCCGCCGCGGCGAGCTTGCCGAACGTCCCCGCCACCAGCGGGCGGATCAGCCGGTACCGCCGATAGCTCCGCTCGCTCAACCGCCCGTTGATCACCGCCACGCCGATCCCCCGCCGGTCGCACTCGTCGAGAAAGTTCGGCCAGACCTCCAGCTCCACCAGCGCCACCGCGGTCGGCCGCACCGTGTCGAGGAACCGCCTGACGCAGCACGTGAAATCCAGCGGGTACCGCACCACCGCGTGCCGCGGCTTGTAGAGCGATCTCGCCCGCGCTGTCCCGGTGTTGGTGGTGACGCTGATCACGATCCGCAGGTCGTCGCCGTGGCGGCGCTGCAGTTCCGCCACCAGCCCGCGCGCCGCGTTGACCTCCCCCACCGACACCGCGTGGATGAGCAGCGTGCGGGGGTCGTCGGGGGCGCAGGCGGCGTGGCCGAACCGGCCGCGCCAGTCGGTCCGCCATTTGCCGGTGCGCCACAGCCGCCAGCCCCAGACGGGGCTGGTCGCCAGCGCCCCCACGCCGTACACAATATCCCGCCACCACGCCATGGCGGGCATTCTAACGAGTTGGCGGCAGATGCAGGACCCGCCGCCCAAGCCGGACCGCAGCGCAGCGAAGGTCCGGATCACCCCGCCCAAGCCGGACCGCAGCGCAGCGAAGGTCCGGATCACCCCCGCCCAAGCCGACGTGCGATCAGAATTCCCACGGCCCGTGCACGGTGACCGCGCCCGTGGTGGGTACGGTGGAACGATCGAGGACGAAGAAGACTCGCTTCTGCTCGACCACGCGGGTGAAGTTGTCGCTCTCGTAACCGCGAATGATCGCGTAGGCGGTGAAGTAGTCGCTGCGCGTCGAGAGCACCTGGCTCAGGAATCCGGCCAGCCGCACCTCTTCACTGCGGTCATCGACGGGCCCGTCGCTGATATCGTTCCCCCCGCCGTCGAAGGCGACCTGGACGCCGCCGGGCGCTGCGGTGTGCTGGGTGTCGACGGCCCACGTATGGTTCGCCGGCAGAAGCATCAACTCGCCGAGTGAAGCAAACCCCAACCGTTCCATGGCGCGGGTGCGAGTGGGCGCCGAACCGTTGCGGAAGAGTTCAACCTGGTCGATCACGACGGTTTTCAACCCCGGCTGGGCCAACGGGAGGATCAGCTCAAGCAGGCGTTTCGGCGCGGTGTTCACGTTCACCCGGCCGGAGATGTACCGGAGTTTGTCGCGGTCGATCATGTAGTTGGCGAGGCGATCGAATAGCAACTGCGCCCGCGGCACCGCGGTGTTCAACGTGTTGTCAGATTCGGCGAGGTCGCTGTAGAGATCGAGCATCCGACTGCGCAGCGGATCGTTCGTGCCGCCTCCGATGAACGCCGGCGGATACTGAATCACCGTCGGCGCCGCATTGCGGAACACCTCGGCGTAGGTCTCGGTGTCCGTCGGTCCGACCCACATCACGCGGGCGATGTCAGTCGCATAACGCGGGGCAACGTCGTCGAAGGCGTAGGCCTCGTTCTCGAGCGTCATGCTGTTGCCGACGTCCACCGCTTCCACGCCCTTGCCGATGTCGGTGATCATGCCGATGGCGGTATTCGGCGTCTCGGCCGCCGGGTTGGACTCATCCGGCGGGGTGAAGTCGTCG
>CAYFQS010000058.1:0-13772 GCA_964345245.1 uncultured Planctomycetaceae bacterium
GGGGCGGGGGCGTCTCGGCGGTCTCTTCGGCCGGTCCGGTGTCACCCGCCCCGTCGGGTTCCGCGGCCGGTTCGCGTTGCGGCGGCTCGACCATCCACGGTTCATCAGACGGCGCGGGGCCGGGCTCATCGCCGACGCGACTCGCCTGGAAGTAGATCACCGCCCCCACCGCCGCGGCGAGGGCGAGGTTCATCAGGATCAATCCGAGGATCCAGCGTTTGCTCGAGCGCACCCGCTCTTCGAGGTTGTGGATCGCGGCCCCGGCGGTGGCGGCGTCCTCGGGCGACTCCTCATCGTCCCGCCCGGCCACCCACGTCATGGCGTCTTCGGTCGTGGTCGGTTCAACGCGTTCCCGGGCCATGGGCAGTCCGGCCACGCCCTTGCCGGATTCGGGTTGGGCGGGCGACTCCGGCCGCAGGGCCGCGAGAACCGACGAGCCCTCGCCGGGCTTTCCGGCCTTGGGGGCCTCGGTGGACTCGGCCTCGCGGAGAGACACGCGATCGGCATCCTTCGTCGGCTCGGTGGGCTGGGCCGGCGGCGGCGAAGCCGGCTGCCCCGAGGTCGCCTGCGCCGCGGCCACCGCCTCCGGGGCGTACTGCGGATCGACCGGTTCCAGGCCGAGCTCGTCGCGTTGCCGGGCGTCGGGCTCGATAAACACCGCCCCGCACTGCCCGCACACTTCGTCGTCCGGTTCGACCGCCGCCCCACAGGCGTGGCACTTGCCCACGAGGTGGGCGACGCCGGGCACATTGCGGGCGACCGACCAGAACTGCCGCGTGGTCGGGCCGCGGATGATCGTCGTCGACTTCACCCGTCCCTTCTCGATCATCTTCCGCAGCACCTCGTAGCTGCAGCCCGGTCGGAAGGGGTGCTTCGGATCGCGGAGGAACCAGGGGCCCATGGTCTGCTGGGTGACCTTGAGACTGAGCGAGTCGAAGAACCCGCCGCACGCCTGGCACCGCTCGTCAGACTGTGAACCGGTGTGTCCGCAATAGGGGCAGAGGATGAGCTTGGACTTGGCCATTCGGTTGAGTCTCCCAAAGCCATGGCCGGAGGGCGAACTTGCGCGATCCACGAAGGCCGCTTCTGATTGACAGCATACCCGCCCCGTTCTACGTTGCCAAAGATGCGAACGTGCCTGTTGATCGCGGTGTTGCTGGTCGTCGGCTGCGGCGGGGAAACCGAGCCGCTGAACCCGCCGTCACGCGCCGATTCACCGGCGAATGGCGGTGGTTCGAGCGGCGAATCCGAGCCCATGCCCGCGGCGATCATCGGGGGCCGGGCGGTGTCGTGGCGCCGGTTGCGGCCGATGCTCGCCGAGGCGGCGGGCGGGCGCGTGCTCGCCGAGTACGTGCTCGATCAGCGGATCCGCCGGCGCCTGCGACAGCGCGGCCTGGCCGTCCCCGAAGCGGACGTGAAGCGTGAGAAGCAGATGCTGCTGGATCGCATGCACGACGATGCGAACAAGGCCGCCCGCCTGCTGCGGCAGTTTCGCGAGGAGCGGGGCCTGGGCTCGACGCGGTTCACCATGTTGCTTCGGCGCAATGCCGGCCTGCGCAAGCTCGTGGCCGACGAGGTGACGGTGCCGGACGAACTCGTCGAGCGGCTGCACGAGCGGGCGTACGGCGAGCAGGTGCAGATTCGCCTGATCACCGTGCCGACGCTGAAGCAGGCCGACGCGGTGCGGCGCCGCCTCGCCGGGGGCGAGCTGTTCTCGGACATCGCGGTGGAGGTGAGCACCGACGCCAGCGGCGCCCGGGGCGGACTGCTGCCGCCGATTTCACGCAATGCCACCGTCCTGCCCGATGCAGTGGTGAAGGTGGCCTGGAGCGAGCCCGTGGGGCAGGTCAGCGACCCGATCGCGCTGGAGGGCGGCTTTGCGCTCGTGCGGATCGAGCGTAGAATTCCGGCGCAGGATACGCCCCTCGCCGAGGTCCGCGACGAACTGCGGGACCTCGCCCGCGAGCAGCAGACCCAGCGGCGGATGCAGCGTGAAGCCCGTGCGTTGATGGACGCGGCGGACGTGACCGTCCTCGACGCCGCCCTCGACGAGGCGTGGCGACGCCAGCGTCAGGCCCTGATCGAACCCGCCCCCTGAGTCGCCGAACAACCCCGGCCCAGCCCACGCCCGTGTGATCAACGATGAAGATCGAAGTCGCCCATCGCCTTGAACGTCTGCCGCCTTACATGCTTGGTCGGCTGAAGCAGTTGACCTACGAAAAGCGTAAGGGCGGCGCCGACGTGATCGACCTGAACATGGGCAACCCCAACGATCCCACGCCGGACGTGATCGTGGAGAAGCTCGCCGAGGCGAGCCAGGACCCGCGGAACCAGCGTTACTCGGCCAGCAGGGGCATCTATAACCTTCGCCGCGAGGTCGCCCGGAAGTACGAGCGGCGGTGGGGCGTGTCGCTCGATCCCGAGCGGGAGGTGATCGCCACGATCGGCTCGAAGGAGGGTTTCTCCCACCTGTGCCTCGCCCTGCTCGGGCCGGGCGACACCGCGGTGGTGGCGGACCCGGCGTTTCAGATTCACACCTACGCCGTGGCCCTCGCCGGCGGCAACGTGATCAAGGTCCCCCTCGGCAACGACGAGGCGTTTTTGCAGCGCATCGAGAACGTGCTCGAGCACCTGATCCCCAAGCCGAAGGTCATCATCCTCAACTACCCGCACAACCCGACGACGATGTGCGTGGAGCCGGCGTTCTGGGACCAGGTGGTCGCCATGGCCCGCCGGCACGGGGTGATGGTGGTCAGCGACTTCGCTTACGGCGAGACGTGCTTCGACGGCTACCGGGCCCCGAGCTTCATGCAGGCCGAGGGCGCCCGCGACGTGGGCGTCGAGTTCACCACCATGTCCAAGCCGTACAACATGGCCGGCTGGCGGATCGGGTTCTGCGTGGGCAACGCCGAGATGATCCGCGCCCTCGGCACGATCAAGGGCTACTACGACTACGGCATCTTTCAGGCGATCCAGATCGCGACCATCATCGGCCTGCGACTCTGTGACGGCGAGGTCGACGAACAGGCGAAGGTCTACGAGCGGCGGCGGGACGTGATCGTCGAACTCGCCCGCCGGATCGGCTGGGAGGTCCAGCCGCCCAAGGCCACCATGTTCGTCTGGGTCAAGGTCCATCCCGATCATCTCGCGGCCTACAACGGGGGGACCATCGACTTCGCCCTGGACATGGTCGACCGGGCCGAGGTCGCGATGTGCCCCGGCGGCGCGTTCGGCGACCTCGGCGAGGGCTACGTCCGCATCGCCATGGTCGAGAACGAACAGCGCGTCCGCCAGGCCTTCCGCCAGCTCGACCGCGTGCTGAACAAGGGCTGGGCGAACTGCAACCAGAACCCGGCGAAGTCGGCGGGGTGACCGTCGAGGCGCATGCCGTCCCGTGCCGTCCCGCGGCGTGGCGTCCCGCGGCGTGGCGACTTCAGTCGCCATGAAACATCGTTTGTCTGTCTGTCCCCTCCCCCCGGGCAATCGCAAGGAGTGTTTGAATTGAAAGCCGGCGGGTTGGCTCGGTTCATGTTTGGTGTCGCGCCACCGGCGGTTTCGGGTCAGAGTCCGTGGCGAGGTCACGCGAGGCCTTGCGTTCAACCTGTGAACGCCTGACGGAAGGAGCAGTGGCATGGACGCCGAGGCCCCGCGTGGTTTATTGCGCAATTTTGATCAGATGCCCGCCCCTCGCCACCACAACGCCTGACACCTGCTGCGCGACATGATCGCCAGATCGCCGGATCCCGTTATACTGTGCGATCCGCGTGACAGGAGTAGAGCCATGGCCGACAACGTTTCACTCGATTTCGTGATCCCCGACGATCAGCTTGACGTCCGGGACGTGATCCGCAATGTCGAGACCGCCTATTCACAGACCGGCGGTCTGACGATTCTGCACGGAACCCTCGCGCCCGAGGGCGGCGTGGTCAAGACCGCCGGCGTGGATGAGCAGATGATGGTCTTCGAAGGCCCGGCGGTGATCTTCGAGTCGCAGGAAGAGGCCTGCGAAGGCATCCTCGGCGGTCGGGTGAAGGCGGGCGACGTGGTCGTGATCCGCAACGAAGGCCCGAAGGGCGGGCCGGGCATGCAGGAGATGCTCGCTCCCACGAGCTACATCATGGGCCGGGGCCTCGGCGACAAGGTCGCGCTGGTGACCGACGGGCGGTTCAGCGGCGGGACCCGCGGGGCCTGCATCGGTCACGTGAGTCCCGAGGCCGCCGCCGGCGGGCCGATCGGCCTGCTCAGGGACGGCGAGCTCATCGCCCTGAACATCCCCGAACGCACGCTCGACGTGAAGCTCGACGAAGCCGAGCTCGCCGAACGCCGCCGCCGCTTCAAGCCCGTCGAACGCGACTATGGCGGCTACCTGTCCAAGTACGCCGCCATGGCGACAAGCGCGTCCACCGGCGGTGTGCCGAAATGGAAATAGCAGGCGGAAAACTCAAAGCGATCGAGCCCGGAACCCGAAGTCCGAATCCCTGAATCAATGTCCGAATGCTCCAATGATCCAATGCCCAACGGGGGAGGTTGCGCCCTTCGAACATTCGGCATGCGGATTCGATTCGGATTTCGGGTTTGCTGCCTTCGGGTTTACCCGAGCACCTTCCCCACCGCCTCGAGCACCCGGTCGTGCAGGTGGCCGTTGGTGACGATGATGCCGCGGTTGGTTTCGAGCCGCGGGCCGTGGGTGAAATCGAGCTCGGCGCCGGCCACGTCGGTGACCTTGCCGCCGGCCTCGGTGACGAGCAGCGCGCCCCCGGCGTGGTCCCAGATCTTCTCGACGTAATCCTTCCGGGTCGGCAATCGCAGGTAGATGTCCGCCTCGCCGCGGGCGACGATGGCGTACTTCGCCTGGCTGTCCAGCCGCACGGGATCGGCGGTGATCCGCAGTCGCTCCGCGATCCGGGCCGCGTCGTCGTGGCTGCTGTGGCCGGACTCGTACGACTCGCAGAACCGCGCGTTGACCGTCTCCAGCGTCTCGCTCACCGTGACCGTCCGGGGCGCAGCGTCCGGGGCGTTCAGCGGCGTGACCGACGCCCCCTGCCCGCGCACCGCGGCGAATACCGATCCCCCCGCAGAGTCGCTCCCAGGCGCGCCGGGCAGGTTGGGGCATGCCAGGGCCGCGACGGCCAGCTCGCCATCCACGATGAGGGCGAGGGAGATCGCGTACTGCTCGCCCCGCAGGAATCCCTTCGTGCCGTCGATGGGATCGAGCGTCCAGAACCGCTGGTGGTACTCGCTCGCGTTGCCGTGATCGATCCAGCCGCAGGCGGCGGCTTCGTCGCCCTGCTCGTCGGGCAGGGCGGCGTTGAGCCGATCGATCAGCCCCGCCATGATCCGCTCGTCGCCTTCGTCGCGCAGGTCCTTCGAGGTCTCCTCGGCGATCACGGGGTCATCGGGGAACGCCGCGGCGAGCGTGCGGCAGACCAGCGCCTGGCTGCCGAAGTCCGCCACGGTCACCGGGCTGCGATCCTTCTTCTCCAGCGCCTCGGTGGAAATCCCGGCCTGCACCGCCTGGCACAGCGCCGACGCCGCCCGCACCGCCTCGCACGCGACCCGCAGTTCCATCTCGAACTTCTCAGCCATCAGCATCACTCCATATTCAAGGGGTCCGCAGTATAGCGGCAACAGCGCGGGATCACCGTTGAGACGCCGCGTCGCGCAGGCAAAGCAAAGCCAACTTCGGAAACAGCCCCGCCGTGCATAGCCCGCGGCGTCATCGCGGTTGCCCCGCCCCGCTCGATGGTCAGCGTGTAAACCGCAGTTCTCCGGTGATCATCGACGAAGTGCAGCGGGCGCCCGACCTCACCCTCGCCGATCTGGCCGGCGATCGCTTCCTCCGCGGCATCCTCCACGCCGGCTCGGCAACCGCCGCCTTCGGCCTGAACCTCCACACTATGCCTGCCGCGAAGCGGGCATCCACGATGATGCGCCGAAGTTCCTGCTGCGCCAACTGCCAACGCTCTCTACGATCGCCACGGACGCCAGGCCAATGAGCCGACCAGTACGCCGGCGACATTGCGATCCATGCGGGTCGGCGACGGGATGTGCTGCGGGACTTTCCTGCCGCGCGGCAGGAGCGGTTTGCCGCCGGCGCTGATCCCGTGCATCTCGAGCTGTTGCCCGGTTTGCCGCCGGCGAGCGAGCCGGCCTTCGGCGCGATTCGTTCTGAAATCCCGCGCCACGCGGCTGCGAATGTTCGGGGGGAGGCATCGGACACGTCGGTTTCCCCTGGCGACCTTGGCGCGCCTCGGCGTTTTGGCGGTGAATTCTTCGGCATGAGATATCGCGCACTCCTGGCGTGGCCTGCGACCGGCGAAAGTGCAATCCCCGCGCCGACCGGCGCATCGGTTATCATCGGCGGCATGACTTGTGCATTCACCGGTGAGACGATTCAGGGCCTGCGGCGGCGGTGGCGGGTGCGGGCGGCGACGCCGGAGGCCGCCGAACTCGGCGACGCCATGGACGTGCCGTCCCTGGTCGGACAACTGCTCTGGCAGCGCGGCGTGCGGGATGCGGACGCCGGCCGACAGTTCCTCGCCCCCAAGCTCACCGACCTGCACGATCCGAAGAACCTCGCCGGGGTGGACAAGGCGGCAAAGCGCCTCGCCGACGCCCTGCGCCACGAGGAAACCGTCGCCATCTACGGCGACTACGACGTGGACGGCGTGACGGGCCTGGCCATCCTTTACCACATGCTCAAGGCGGCGAAGAACGAAGCGGAGATTCTCCGCTACGTGCCGCACCGCGTGGACGAGGGGTACGGCGTGAACGCCGAGGCGGTGGCGAAGCTCGCCGACGCGGGGGCGAAGGTGATCGTCACCGTCGACTGCGGCATCACCGCCTGCGAGCCCGCCAAGGCCGCCGCCGAGCGCGGCGTCGACCTGATCATCACCGACCATCACGAAATGGCCGACGCCCTGCCCGAGGCGTATTGCCTCGTGCACCCGCGACTGGAGAATGACGATGGCGGGACGTACCCCTTCGCCGACCTGTGCGGGGCGGGCGTGGCCCTGAAGCTCGCCTGGCATTTCGCCCGCGTCTGGTGCGGGTCCGACCGCGTGGCCGAAGTCTTTCGCGAGCTGCTGATCGACCTGCTGCCGCTGGCGGCGCTGGGCACCGTGGCCGACGTCACCCCGCTCGTGGGCGAGAACCGGATCATCACGACCTTCGGACTGCAGCGGATCAAGCGCACCCGCTTCCCCGGCCTCAGCGCCCTGATCGACACCGCCGACCTCCGCAGCGAGAAGGTCGACAGCTACCACGTCGGGTTCGTGCTCGGTCCCCGGCTCAACGCCTGCGGGCGGATGGGCCACGCCAAGGAGGCGGTGAAGCTGCTGACTGATGCGAAGGGCGAAGACGCCCGCCAGATCGCCCTCATGCTCAACCGCGAGAACGAAAACCGCCGCGCCACGGAAAAGGAAATCCTCCAGCAGGCCCGGCGGATGGTCGCCGACGGCGGGTACGACCAGCCCGACTCGCCGGTCATCGTCCTCGGTCACGAGGACTGGCACCCCGGCGTGATCGGGATCGTCTGCTCCCGGCTCGTCGATCTCTACCACCGGCCGGTCGTGCTGCTGAACACCGCGAACGGCATGGCGACGGGGTCGGCCCGGTCGATCCCGGGGTTCAACATCTGCCAGGCCCTCGCCGCCTGCGCCGAGCATCTGGAGACCTTCGGCGGCCACGCCATGGCGGGCGGTTTGAAACTCAGGCCGGAGAACCTCGACGCCTTCCGCGACGCCCTGGCCGACTGCGCCCGGGCCGAGCTCACCGAAGACGACCTGACGCCCGGTCTCGATCTCGACGCCGAGGTGACGCTGGACCACGTTTCCCAGTCGGTCGGCGAGACGCTGGAGCGGCTGGAGCCGTTCGGCTGCGGCAACCCGACGCCGACGCTGCTCGTGCGAGGCGTGACGCTCGATCGCGAGCCGGAGACGGTCGGCCGGGAGGGCGCGCACCTCGTCGTGCTGCTCAAGCAGGGCGAGCGGATGATTCGCTGCATCGCCTGGCGACAGGGCGAACTCGTCGGGCAGCTCACGCCGGGCCAGTCGCTCGACATTGCCTGTCAGATCAAGCTCAACCGCTGGAAGGACCGCGTCCGGGTCGAAGCGGTGATCGAGGACATGCGGATCGGCTGAGCCAATCACCCGGGAAAGGGAATGCTCACGCGTTCGGGGTTGTCCGACGGGCGCCGGCTCGCCAGCTTTTCGCCGGCTTCGAGGTGCATCTCGAGGCGGCGCTGCTCGCGGGTCTGCCGGCGGGACCGCCACCACGTGCCGAGCAGCGCGAGGTTGTAGAGCCCGATGATCGTGAACAGTCCGTGCAGGGCGAATTCCTTGGGCTGGGCGTCGAGGGCGCTGTGAAAGAAGAACAGGTCGCCGAAGCTGTGCAGCCATTTCTCGAAGTCCCGCGAGCCGAGCGTGCTCGCGAGGCCGAGTGAGGGGAAGTCTTCCCGGAACAGCCGGGGCAGGTCGGGGGCGAGGCCCCAGATCCCGCCGAGCGTGAGGGCGAGGGGCATCTTGTCGAAGCCGCGGCGGCGAAGGCAGCAAACGCCGAGCCCGACGGCGCCCCCGCCGATCATCCCGGCCGCGAAATGGGCACTGGTCCAGGCCATGGTCAACGCTCCTGTCGATGATCACGCCGCGCGCTGGTCGATGTGCTCGGCCATGGGCGACCGGGCCGCGGTCGCCGGCAGGTCGAGCCCCAGCCACGCCGCGATGGTGCGGGCGGTCGAGCGCCAACTGTGCTCGCGCTCGGCCCAGCGCCGGGCGGCGGCGCCGAGGTCCGCGGCGTAGCCGGCGTCCGACCACACCCGCTGAATCGCATCGATCCACTGATTGTCATTGCGACACAGCGCCATCGCCGGGCGGTCTGGTGGCAGTTCGAGTCCCTGCACCGCCAGGGGCGAGGCAAGGATCGGGCGGCCCATCGCCGCCGCTTCCAGCAGCTTGTTCTTGATCCCGCCGCCGCAGCGCATGGGCAGGACCACGGCTGCGGCCCGTCGGGCGTGGGGTCGCACGTCTTCGACCCGCCCGAGCACCTCCACGCCGTCGCGGCCGTGCAGGGCGATGATCTCCTTGACCGGATCCCGGCCGACGATGCTCAGCGTCGCCCCGGGCCGGCGCCGTCGCACCTGGGGCCAGATCCGGCGGACGAACCATCGCATCGCGTCGATATTCGGCTCGAAGTCCATGCTGCCCCAGAACACGAGCGAGTCGGACCGGGGCGGCTCGGGGCGGGGTGAGAATCGTTCGAGGTCGACGCCGTTGCGAGCGGTCACCGCATCGCGGGCCCCGGTGATCCACTGGAACATTCGTGTGTCGGTCGGATTGACGCCGATCGCCCCGCCGCAGCGCGGCAGGAACAGCCGCTCGAGGGCGAGATGCTCGGCGAGCAGGGGCAGGCGTCGGGCGATCTGCCGCGGTGTTTCCCGTCGCATGCATGAAAGGTGAAATCGAAGCAGTTCGTCCGCGCCGTACCACGCGGTCCGCACGTCGTTGCGGCCGTTCAGGCCGGCGAGCAGAATCGGCGCGTGCAGGCCGAGGCCGATCACGGCGGCGGGGCGGTGAATTCTCACGAGTCGCACGAGCCCGGCGAGGGTCTCGGTCGACCGGGTGAGATAGGCGGCGAGTCGCCGGCGAAGCGGAGCGGTCCGCCCCGACCAGCCGCGCTCGAAGGCGGCGACGTCGTCCGGCCCGGCGGCGGGCCAGGGGACGCTCAGCCGCCGCAGTTCGGTCGGTACGTCGCTGGGCGGCGGCTCGATGCTGCAGACCGCGGTGCGCAGGCCGATGGCGGCCAGTTCGCGGGCGACGTGGTAGCCGTGCACGCAATAGCCCTTTTCGAGGGGCCACAGCGGCCGCTCGCTGACCAGCAGCACGTCCAGTTGTCGCGTGGTTGCACCACTCATGACACGCTTCGCCCGCTTGACCGCGACCCATCGATCATCGTTCCCGCCCCTCCGCCCCGTGGCATCACCGCTGTTCCATCGCCCCGAATGCCCCCGGACAACCCCGCATGGCCCCCGCTCACTCTTCACGCCTCCACTCATCTCCTCTGGCGTAGGGCTCCGCCCCGTTTTGCATGTCATCGGCGATGGGGTGGGGCGTCTTAACCGCAAAACCGTCATAACCCATACGATCTGCGGGATGCCACGGCCGAACGAGCGGCACCGGGGCGCCCGGCAATGGAACATCCCGCCGGACCGACCGGCGCAATCGGGGGCGTGGTTGGCGTTACCGCCGGTTGCGGGTGGGTGGGTCAGGATTCGGAGAGGATGGTGACCGAGGCGGAGCAGCCGAGGCGGTCGGCGCCGGCTTCGAGCATGGCCAGGGCATCGGTGCGGGTGCGGATGCCGCCGGCGGCTTTGACTTTCAGCGGGGCGGCGTGCTGCTTGAGCAGGCCCACCGCGTGGAGCGAGGCGCCGCCGGCCTTGTGGAAGCCGGTCGAGGTCTTCACGAAATCGCAGCCGGCCTCGCGGGCCGCTTCGCAGCCCGCCTTCACCCGCCGCTCGCCCTCGTCCGTCGCCACCCCCGCCATCAACGCCGCGGTCTCGAGGATGACCTTCACCTCCACGTGCGGGTTCGCCGCCTTCGCCGCCTTGACGATCTGATTGAACTCCAGCGTCGCGCCCTTCACGTCGCCGGCGATGAGCGTGGGCAGGTGGGCGACGAAGTCGATCTCCTCGGCTCCGTCGTTGGCCACGGCCGCGGCCTCGACCGCCTTGAGCGCCGGCGTGTTCGCGCCCAGGGGAAACCCGACCACCGCCGCGGTCTTCACGTGCGTGCCTTCCAGGGCGGATTTCACCTTGCGGACGTACACCGGGTTCACGCACACCGCCGCGAAGCCGTGCTCCCGGGCCTCGTCGATGAGCCGATCGATCTGCTCCGGCGTGGCGTCGGCGGACAGAATGGTGTGATCGATACGCTGGGCGAGTGCTTTGCGGTTCATGGTCGTTCCCTGCAATTCATGGAACATCCGGCGGCGCCACGGTCGGACCCGCAGTGGAACGCGGGGCCGGCGATGCTTTGTCCGGGGCCGGGAATCTGAGTCAGGGTAGCGACTGCCCGGCCGGTCGCCAACTCGCTCGGAAGCGTTGGCCAGATGATTTCAAGCCGAAGTGAACGGGGGATCGTCGATGGCGGCGGCGTCGAACGCCGCCCGGCGACGCGCGCACGCCTTGCATCGGCCGCAGGGCCCCCGACCGGGCTGCGGGCAACTGCGGGCCAGCGTCCATGGCACGTCCATCTGGTGACCGACTTCGATCACCTGCCGGTCGGTCATCTCCAGCAGCGGCGTTTCGATGGGCGGGGTGTCGATGCCTTGCGCCGCGGCGAGCTGCCGCACCAGTTCGATCGTCTCGGTGATGCGGGCGAGCTCGTCGAACTGCTCGCCCACCTGCGCGGGCCAGACAATCTGTTCGACGGCGAGCGTCGTCGCCACTTCGACCGCGGCGGTGAGCAACTGGGCATGACGGAGGGGCGAAGCGATGATCGGCGCGGGCGTGTCGCCGTCTGATTCGCCGCGGCTCAACAGATGGGGCAGCAGACGTTCGAGCTGCTTCGTGGCGTTGAATCGCTCCGCCTGGTGCCCGAAGCAGGCATGATGGGCCGCATCCGACGGCCGGCCGTCGTGCACGAACAGCAGCACCAGCCGCGCCTTCTCGGCCAGCATCGCCGTGGCCACCAGCGACCGCAGCCCGCCGCTGTGCAACATGAGCCGCATGAAGCGTCCTTGTGGGGTGACAGAGTCCTGCAATGGTTATCGGGCGGCGGCGGCGGCGGGCTGCAGAAGATACGGCGAAAGCCGAAAACGTGAAACCGGAAACCCGGATCCAATCGCAATGGGCGAATCTCCCGGCGACGGAGCGCGCGCTTCGGGACATGGGGGCATCGGCGCATCCGGGCATTGATCCGGACTTCTGGTTTCGGCCCCGAGATCATGTCGCCGGCGGCGGGGGCTTCATGATTTCGCGGGTGACGGTGGTGGCGAAGCAGCCGCGGGAGAGTTCGAAGCCCACGCGGATGTACGCCCCGTGCTCGTCCACGCCGGCCGAGATGTCGGGATGGGTCACGAGCATTCGCAGGGCCCGGCGGCTGCCCTCGGCGGTGTAGTCGCCCTCGGCGAGGTCGGCGTGGGTCACGCCGGTCTCCGCGAGGGCCGCGGCCTCGCGGGCGGCGATCTCGCCGCCCGGCTGCGTGCAACGCCAGCCCGGCATGGGACCGGTCGGCGAAATCTCGTGCCCGTCGCACCGCGGCTGCTCCCGGTCGACGTCGTAGACCTCGAATACCCCGCGCGTCGTGTGCTTGAAACACAGATCGCCGAGTTCGAGGATGCTGAGGGTTCCCGCCGACACGCGCTGGTGCAGGAGGCGATTGAACACCTCGCTCTGGAACGACGAGATGAGCAGCTCGCGTTGGGTGAGGTCGATGCCGTTCACCGCGTCGCCCGGCGGGGCGCCGCGGGTGAGCGGCCCGAGGGCCTGGCGCTCGAAGCGGTGGACCTTCGACCAGGCCTCCAGCGCCGCGTGCAGCTCGCCTTGCTCGTAAAGCTCCCGCGCCCGTTTGCTCTTGGGCTTATCCGTCTCCTGCGGCATCCCGAGCATCCGGTCGAGAAACGCCCGGTACTCGCCCCTCAGCAAATGCCGGCCGAGCAGGTGGTTCTCCCGCCGATACCCGAAGCGCTGCTCCCCGGTGTAGTTCGGCGCCCCCCGCTCGACGAGCGTGTCGAGCACCCGGCGGGCGTGGATCACGCGGCTCGGGTCGACGTCGCGGATGCGGATGTTGAAGGCGTTGCCCTTGAGCTTGCCGCGGCAAAGCGGCCGCTCGTCGCGGTCGACGTCGACGATCCGCACGTGGGTGTTCTGGAACGTCGCCGCCCGATCGGGGTCGCCGCCTTCGATGGTGAAGTTCTGCCGCGTGATCGCGTGCTTGTCCTTCAGCCCGGCGAAGCCGACGGCCTCGCGGGGCACGTCGAAATGCTCGGCGAGGAAGCGGGCCACGTCCGTGGTCAGCCGACGATGCTTCTCCGCCCGGACGAGCAGATAATCGCCGGCGCCCGCGGGCTGGAAGAGGGGGACTTCGTCGACGACGAAGTCGGCCGGTCGCTGTTTGAGTCGGCCGCCGATCCCCGGCACGCCGGCCGTGAGGTACGCGAGTTGCTCCACCGCCGAGCCATCCATGGCCCACGGGTGTAAGCGAAGCGAATGGAAATATCAAGCGGCCTTCACGCCGCCACACCAAACCGCGACCGTCGGTCGCGTGGCCACGCGCCCGCCCCCGTCGCCGGTTCCGCCATCACATTCTCGCGCCCGATCAGGTCGCGCCCCCGCCGCCGCGTCACCAGCAGTCGCGGCTTTGTGGGTGGGGATACAATGGCGCTCATGGCCCGGACGAACGAACCCATCGACGCCCCGCGGGTAGTGGACGACATGCTGCGTGAGGCAATCCGCCGGCGGGCGTCGGACATCCACGTCGAACCCGAGGCCGACGACTGCGTTGTGCGGTATCGGGTCGACGGGCTGCTTGAAGACCGGCGCCGCCTCGCTTCGTCGGAAGGGCGGGGCGTGGTCAACCGGCTCATGGTCATGGCCCAACTGCTCACCTACCGCCTCGACGTGCCGCAGGAGGGCCGCATCGCGCTGCCGAAGAGGAGCGGCGAAGGCGACGACGCGATAAGTTCCGGGGACGGCACATCCGGCGGCGGCAGATCCGGGGGCAGCGCGCGCCGCGGTGGCGACGGGGTCGAGGGGGACAGTGTGGTGTGGAGAGAGA
>CAYFQS010000059.1:0-13719 GCA_964345245.1 uncultured Planctomycetaceae bacterium
AGGTCGTGATGCCATTGCTCGCGGTCGCGGCGGATCGTGATCGGCTCGTCGTCCGTGCCTACCCAGTCGCCGATCACGGGCTCGGGCAGGTCGCAATGCTGGTACATCGACCAGTACGGCTCGGGCGGGTCCAAGGGCGGGTGCGGCTTGGAGAAGCTGGCCCACATGAACAGCGGCCGGGTCGGATCGCGCTGACGCTCGATGAAGTGCCGCGCCCGTTCCGCCGTCCAGCTCGTCAGCGTCTTGTGCTCCGGCACGGTGCCCATCGTGGCGTAGCGCTCGGTCTGCCCCAGTCCGTGGGCCAGCGGATTCAGTCCCTCCGCCTTCATCTGGTCGTAATAGTCCAGCGCGTGGATGAAGGTCTGGAATCCATGGTGGCAACGCGTGGGGTTGAAGTGCATCTTCCCGATGGCCACCGTCTCATAGCCGAGTTCGCCCAGGTAATGCGGCAGCGTGTCGTCGTGTCCGATGAACTGCGATGAGGCGCCGTTGCCCGAACAGCCGTGGCCGTGACTGAGCTTGCCGGACATGATCCCCATCCGAGCCGGCACACACACGGGGGTGTCGGCGTACGCGCGCCGAAACCACACCCCCTGGTGGATCAGTCGGTCCAGGTGCGGCGTCTGCATGAACGGCGGCTTGGCGTCGCCGATCGTATCCCAACGTTGCTGATCGGTCGTGATCAGGAGAATGTGCGGTCGCTGCTCTGCCATGCGCTTGCCTCCAAGGCGGCCCGGCGGCTCATCACCATAATACCTTTGGCGATTCCCGCCGCGCCGGTCAGTGAATCCAGTACAGCCGCGCGTCGCCGCGGGGCCAGTCGAGATGTATCGTGATCCATTCGCCGTTGCGGTCGAGTTCATCCGACGCCAGCGCCCGGACGTCCGGCGTCCGCCCGCCGCAGAGGTCGAACACCTGCGTATCGTGCGGCAGGTCGTCGATTCGCAGCCGAATCGTGCCCTCGCGGGCCACGTGGATGTCGCCGGCTTCGCTCATCGGGTTCTCGACATAGAGGAACACGCCCAGGCTTGAATGCCACGCGGTGGCGACGAACCCGCCGGTGGTGCGGATCGGCCAGCCGCCGGGATGGGCGTCGCGGACGCGCTGGACGAACTTGCGGAAGGTCGGGTTGTCCATCGTGTACATCTCGGGACCGGTGTACGGAGCGGTGATAGTTTTCCCGTGCACCTCCGCGACAAGACGGGGCTCGCCGTCATGCCGCCGCGGCGCGTAGATGCGCGGAATGCCCGGGTCGATCTTCTCGGCCGTTTCGCCGTTGGCTAGCGTCACGATGCCCAGTTGATCGAGCACGAGCGAGAGGTAGGGCGTGAAGTTCTCACCGGGCTGGGTGACGAACTCGCGGCCCTCCGCGCGGTCGTCGGCATTGTTGGAATCGAACACGAACACCCCGCCGATCGGCCGGACGCGGTCCGGAATCTCCATCACCTGCATGCCGAGGATCATCTGCGTGTTCCACCTCGGGGTCCGGGCGGCGAGGTAATCCGGTCCCGACCCGAAGCATTGGGTGAACTCTCGCATGCTCAGCTTGCCTGCGTTGTTGTAGTACATGGGCAGCCGCTCGAACATGTCGAAGCGGCGGAACGAGGTCCCATCGTCGATGATGGTGGTGTAGACGCCGAGATGGGTCTCGGGGTCCTTGCCGCCGTTGCCGTAGGCGTTGTCGAAGGCCTCGTTGCCGGGCACGGGGGTTCCTCTACTGTAGTTGCCCTGGTCTGCGGGGCGGTTGCGGAGATAGTTGATGCTGTCGTGGGCCCAGAGCAAGTCGGGGAACAGGGCCATGATGCCCGCGGCTCGGTACCCGATGCCGCGGTACCCGCGGGCTTTGGCCCAGCCGCCGCCGGCCGGGTGCGTGATGTAACCAGTGTGGCTGTAGTCGCCGCCGCGAACGATCGTCTGGAATCCGAGGTCCATGAACGTTTCGTGTCTCGGACGGTAGTCAAGGGAGTTGAACTTGAACGGAAACTGATCGATCTGCCCGTACGGGTTCATGTGCGTGCCGCGGTAGGGCGTTTTGTCCTCGCCTCGCACCCGGTGGAACGCCTCCAAACGGCTGTTGATCAGTTGCGCGTGATTGTGACCGAGCACGTCGGAGTTGACGAATTGGTGGAAATAGTCGTTCAACTGTCCGGGGGTGGCGCCTTCTTCGAACTGGGCCTGCATGAACGCCTGCGCGGTGGGGTAGTCCTGCGCCCAGGACAGGGCCTTGCCGTGAGCGCGGCAGTACTCGTAGTACAGCGGAAGCACGCCGACCTCTTCGGTGCGGCGCAGGGCCCGGCGGCCGGGATAGTCGATGGCTTCGGACCAGCCGTCCACCGGGTTGTACGCCGGCCGGCGATCATCGCGCGGCATCATCTCCATTTCCATGTTCTTCTGCAGGCCGTAGGCGCTCCAGTGCCACCACAGCATGCCGTTGGGCAGGACGCTGTTGAACCGCCGCAAGTCGCCGTAGCCGACATCAGCCCCGCCGGCGCCGAAGCGCTCGGCGCTCATCGCCGCGAAAGGACCCCACTGCCATTCGCCTTCGTAACGGCTGGCGCCCTGGCCGTAGTAGTGCCACCAGATGTTCCATTCCATCGACGGATCGCGGTAATAATCGTCGCTGGTGATCGGCTTCTCCTGCTCAAGATCGCGGTCAAAGACGGATTGGTAATTTCGCCGAATGCCGCCGTACATTCCCTTCAGACCGCCGACATCAGTGTAAGCATACGGTCGGTTTTTCAACGGAAACCGCTCCCGGCGCCAATCGCTCCGTAAGAAGCGATTGGTCATGCGATGGAACGGGTTGGACCCGTTGAACCATTCGAGAAACGAAATCTTGCGGTTGAACACGCTCTCATCGCCCCAGGCCCGCATGCCGCTGAAGGGAACGGTGACGGCGAAGCCGCGCTCCGCGATCACGCGGTCGCCGGCCAGGGCCTGCACGCGATAGACGTGCAGGTACGGCTCGTCGGTATTCTCACGCTCGGGGATCGTGACCTGCCACAGCGCGTCGCCTTGCCGCTCTACCGGCAGCGACGCCTCATCCATAGCGCTGGTGCAGGTGATCTGGTCGATCTTCGTCCCGGCAACGTCCCGCAGGTGGATGTCGATGGTTTCGCCCGGCACGTAGATCAGGCCGTAGCTCTCGGCCATGCGTTCGACGTCCCGGTCGCCGCGGCCGTCGCGCGGCATGGTCTTGAGCAGCGCATCGCGCTCGCCCAGCCGCACATTGTTGACGTACCGGTCGGGATAGAAGTAGGTGAACTCGATGCGCTGGGCCTGGGCCCCGGCGGCCGACAGCAGTGCCACGGCAAGCAGGGCTCGGAGGCGGAGCGGGTGGGGTGTGCGTACAGACATGGCGGGTTCCTTCATCGGGTCATGTTCAGTCGATCTTGGCGCCGCGAATCTCCTCGGCAAAGGCGTCGAGAATTTTCCGGCCCGCGTCGTGAGGCAACTCGGGGATGCTCTCGATGAGCAGCACGCGGCCGACCACCCGGCAGTGCAGGCCGCGGATGGCGCCGCTCTTCCATGTGCCCGTCTGCTCGATGCTGCGCATCAACTGCTCCCGGGCGGTCGCCGCTTCGTCGGCGGTGTCGAAGGTCGCCACCGCGACTTCAAACTGAGACGCGCGGCGATGAGGCGAGGTCCAGAAGTTCACGATGCCGAAGTCGGGCATGTACTTCACGCGATACATCTGGACCGGCGTTACGCCCGCCTCCGCGGTGAACCCGTCGTACTGAAAGGCGTCGGGCAGCAGCCAGCCGACGTAGCGGTAGCCCTCGATGTCGTCCGGCGGGTTGACCGGCAGGACCGTTGCATAGCGCGATGGCGGCAGGGTCCACATGGTCGGTCCGTCGTCGGCCTCGGTACCGGCGAGCACCACGCCGCTGAGCAGGTTCCGCTCGGCGAAGGCCTCCGCCGCCGCTTCGAGCCCCGCCGGGCCCGTCCCCGTGATCCGCACCAGCAGCCGCATCGGCTCGTCCTTCGGATACTGCGGCTCGGTGGTATTCTGCAGCACCTTGCGGCGAAGGCGGCCCATCTCCTTCGGGTCGTGCGTCCGGGCGATGTCCTGCCGCGTGCGAACGAGCCATTCCATGAACAGGAAGCTGCGATCCACTTCCACGTAGCCCACGCCGTCCTCGCCCTTCGGCCATTGACCGAACCCGCCGACCACGAACCCGCTTCTCGGGGTGTAGTCCATGAGTTGGTCGGCCGGCACGCCGTGTTCGTATTCGTTGAAGTACCAATCGCGGTCGAGAAACCATGTGGGCAGCCAGTTTCGGCCACGCATGATCTCGCTGTCGCGCAGCGTCCCGACCACGATCACGTGGGTCAGTCCGGTTTCGTGATAGTCGAGGGCATCGAAGGCCGCGTCGCTCATCACGTTGTCCCAGTCATCGTGACCGGGGATCGACCGGATTCGATCCCGCACGATTTGCGCCGCGGCTTCGCTCGCCGGGGCATCCCCGTGCACCAGCGTCACCCCGCCTTCGGTCGCGAGGAGGTAGTCAAGGAACGTGGTGTCGGGGGCGGCTGGAGCCGACGCCCCTCCCGCCAGCATCAGACAGACGACGATGACGTATCGCCTCATTGCGAAGTCTCCTCATTCGGTGTTTTCGATTTCTTGCCAGTTGACTCGGTCATAGGCCGGATAGACGGCGGTGGTGCCGTCGGCGTAGTGCCAGATCGCGTCCGACCAGACCCACGGCCGAATGCGAAGGGTAATCGTGCCCGCGTCGGTGACCACTTCGTTGGTGTCCCCGGCAACCGGTGACTGGCCCGGCTTCAAGGTCACTTCGATCGGGTCGGTCTGACGCAGGTCTTTGAGTTCGATCCACTGCGGCGGATCGTGGGATTCGAAGAAGCGGCGGGCGAACCGCCGCACGGCCACGAAGTCCGCGTCGCCGCGATGGTCCGAGGTATTGTTGTAGAGCTGATAGAGCCGGTGCATCTGCGCCGGCTCGGGGAACTTGGCGTTGCTGTGGCTGGCGTGGAACATCCAGATGAAGTGTTCGTCGCCCGGCCCGCCGAAGTTGGTGTACGCGCCCGGCGAGGCGATGGTGCACTCGCCCAGGTACTTGAGCCCGAGGTGCTCGGCCGTCCGCATCACCCGCCAGTAGAAGGGCTGGGAGGCGAGGGCGGTCCGGGCCCGGCCCTGGAGCATCGGCGCATACTCCACGCCCTGCATCCCGCCTTGCCCGCCGTCCTGCAGCATCCACTGGAACCCGAGGTCGGCGCTCATCTTCAGCGTCGGCCACATGATCTGATCCCACCAGTCGGTCGCCAGACTCATCGGCACCCAGTTGTAGGGCGTGTCGACGGGCCAGGCGCCGTCGCGCTGAAGTCGAATCCAGTCCGTGTGGTCGCGCGCCACGGGAATTCCACGCCGTTCCAGAAGCGACACCACGTCCGGATACTTCGCCGAACTGTAGCCGTAATACGTCGAGGCGGTCGGAATCTGGTCGCTGAGGACGTTGAGCATGCTGGTTTTGACGAACTCAGGCCGGAACCAGAAGCCGGGGTGCATGCCGTGGTCGGTCAGGCGGTCGCACATCCGTTTCATCAGTGGATTGACATCGTGGTCGGGGTCGATGCGATAGGCGTGATCGACGGTGGCGGGCACGGCGTGCCAGAAGTCGTGGAACGCGCCGACGCAGTCAATGGCCAACCGTTTGCCCTGTTCGATGTGGTGTTCGGCGAAACCCATGGGCCCGCCCTTGTCGGGCACATGCCCCACCCGCTGTATCTTGTTGGTGCCGGCCAGGCGGTCCTGCGTGCCCATCCGGTCCGCCACCCGGTACAGCGCATCCCAACGCGCGTTGAGGAATCGCTGGGGCAGCGGCTGGTCGGGCTTCGGAGCGTAGAGATACTCCACGGTTTCCACCGCGATGCGTTCGCCCGAGCGGCCGATGTCCCAGGCGAGGTTCGGCCAGACGCCGTCCACCCCCTGGTCGATGTAAGTCGACGACATGTGCGAACCGTGAAAGTACATGCTTCGCACCGTGACGGTCATCGATCCGTCGGGAAATTCATAGAAGATGATCGGGTGGGACTGGAAGCCCTCCTGGTCGGGGTGGTAGTCCCGGCCCGTGCGCGGCGCTCGGTTGTTCTTGAAGACCATGCGCGTGTTGGTGTCGCCGGAGTAGTCGACGATCTCCACCCCCGGATTGCGGAAGCCGGTGTCATAGCTCATCACGCTCTTGCGGCTGCCGCCGTTGGGGCCGAAGCCGTTGTTGAGCATGACCGAATAGCCGTCCGTCCAGGCGCTGGGCATCTTGACTTCGATGAGGCGGGCCAGGCCGTGGTAGGTCGTGCCGAAGCGTTCGCGTTCGATGGGCCACCACGTTTCCCAGACCAGCACCATGTTCCAGCGTTTGAAGCCCATGGCTTCGATGGGTTGCCAGTAATGGAAGGTGACGCGGTCGCCGTCCACTTCGGGGCGGTGCCAGTTGAAGCGTCCGACCTTGCCCACGCCGAGGGGCAGGGTCACGGGGTCCACGAGGTAGGCGTGTGCGGCGCCGTACTGCGGATGGCGGTACATGCCGTCGGCGTCGATCTGGTCGCGTCGGACGTCGCTGTGGGTCAACCTGGCGGCCGGCGCCTCTTCGGGCGGCACGGCGAAGGCGAAGCCGCGATTGTCGAAACGCCCGATATCCAGGCCGTTGCCGAAGTGGCCGGGCGTGATCAGGTGACGCCCGTCGCGGGCCCGCCAGTCGATCGGCCGAAGCTGGTCGTACACGAGCTGCTGGCCGTCCGGGAACGTCACGCGCACCGAGGCCCCCCGGAGATCGACGGACCGACCGGCGATGTCCACCTCGCCCCCAAGCCGCTCCACCTTCGCCGTGCCCACCTCGCTCGGGACGACGCGGACGACGTTGCTCGGCGGGGTGACGCGTCCGTCGGCCAGCAGTCCGACCACCGTGAACTCGTACGTCGTGCCGTTGTCCACGCCCGTTACCACGTGGTGCGGGCGTTCCAGTCGGTCGACGACGGTGCGCCGGTTCGGCGCGACCTGCTCGATCCGGAAGGCCTTGACCCGTGGGTCCTCGATCATCTCGTTCCAGCGCAGGAAGATCCGACCGTCCCCGGCATCGGCCCGCAGGGCCGTCGGCGAAAGCACCGGGGGTTCGGGAAGTTGTTCGATCGGCGGGGCGGCATGGGCTGGTGTTGTCATGGCGATCAACGCTCCGGTCAGGAGCAGCAGGGCGTACTTGAGTTCAACCACAATGGTGTCCTTCCACGATGACGACGAAGAGGGCCGCGACCGCGGCCCGGTCTCCCGGCGTGGCCCGCCGCGGACTACTTCACGGCTTCCCAGTCAATCTGGTCATACGCCGGGTAGACGGCGGTCGAGCCGTCCCCGAAGTGCCACGTTACTGCGTCCCAACGCCAGGGATAAACGGTCCGGGTGACTTTCGCTTCTTCGGAGATTCTTCGCGCTTCGCCGGCTACGGGGGAGCGGACCACGTCGATCTCCATCTCTCGGGGCTCGCCGGCGTTCAGGTTCTGGAACTCCAGCCGGTCCGGCACCGGGTGCTGACTGAAGAAATCGGCCGCGTATCGACAGACCGCCGCCACCCGCGGGTCCTTGACCGACAGGGAGAGCTGGCTGCCGTTGTAGAGCTGGAACAGCTTGTGCAGGTGCTCCGGACGATTGAGGTCGCGGTTGCCCCAGACGGAACTGGCGTGATACATCCAGAGGTGGTGCTCATCACCCGGGCCGGTGAGGTTGGCGAAACCGCCGATCCAGCCCTGCGTGCACTCCCCGAAACAATCCACGCCGAGGTGATGCATCGTTCGGAACATCCGCCACCAGAACGGCTGGGCGGCGACGGCGGTGCGCCGCCGACCGGCGAGCATGGGCGCATAGTCGACGCCGGCCATGCCGCCGAACCCCCCATCCATCAGTACGTAGTCAAAGCCCATCGCCTTGCTCGTGCGGAGGGTCGGCCACATCACCCGATCCCACCACGGGGTGGCCAGACTCATCGGCACCCAACTGTAAGGCGTGCGGGTCGGCCAGCCGCCGTCGTACGTGCGGCGAATCCACTCCGGGTGCTCCCGTCCGATGGGGATGCCGCGCGCCGCGAGCGCCTCCACGACGTTCGGATACTTGCAGAGCGAATACCCGTAGTAGGTCCGCGCCGTCGGCATCGTCTCGCTGCGGAGCTGGAGGATGCTGGTCTTGATGAACTCCGGACGGAACCAGTAACCGACGCGCTCGACGCCCCGAGCTCGGGCGGCGCGCGGCAATTCAGCGATCGCGCGGTTCACACCGTGGTCCGGATCCCATCGAAGCCGAGGATTGACCGTGGCGGGTACGGCGTGCCAGAAGTCATGGAAAACCTGGAAGGCGGGAACGGGGCGGTCTGCGTCGGCCAGGTGCGCCTTGACGTGAGCGGCGGGCCCGCCGTCACGCTCGACCTTGCCCATCGTCCCTCCGACTACGGGCGAGACCAGTCGGTCCTGTACCCCCATCCGCTCGGAGACATGGTGCAGCGTCTCCATGCGGGCGTTGACGTAACGCTGGGGCAGGGGTTGCTCCGGCTCGTGGGCGTAGAGGTACTCCACGGTATCCACCGTCACGCGCTCGCCGCTGGCGCCGAGGTCCCAGGCGAAGTTCGGCCACACGCCGTCCACGCCCTGCTCGACGTACGTCGACGCGGCGTGGGCGCAGTGGTAGTAGAGACTGCGGGCCGAGATCGTGAGCGTGCCTCGATGTCCCGGTCGGTCCCAGTCGAGGAAGATCAGCGGACTGGCCTGCAGGCAGTTCTGGTTGGGATGGTAGCTCGCCTGCCGAGGCGGTCGCGGGCTTTGAAAAAAGACCTGCCGGCTCCGGTCGCCGGAGAAGTCGACGATCTCGGTCGACGGCCGACGGAAGCCGCTGGAGTAACTGATCACGCCCTCGCGGCTGCCCCCGTCGGGGCCGAATCCGTTGTTGAGCATGATGCTGTAGCCCTCATCCCAGGCGCCGGGCATGCGCACTTCGATCAATCGGGCCAGACCGCGATAGGTCGTGCCGTGTCGCCGCCGCGTAATGGGCCACCACGTCTCCCACACGAGCACGTAATCCTGACTGCCGTAGCTCTTGAGAACCATCGGCTGCCAGTAATGGAACGTGACCCGCCGGCCGTCGACCTCCGGATCAAACCAGTAGACCCGGGGCTTGCCTCGCTCGGGCAATCGCTGAGTGAGCGGTTCGATCAGCGTCGCGTGTGGATGGCCTGCCTGGGGATGATCGGGCACCGGCGTGCCGTGTTCGCGATCGCCGCCACCGTCCGTCGTCGCCGCCGGCCCGTCGTTTGCGGCCACGGTCCGTGGCACTCCCCGTTCGTCGAAGCGACCTACGTCCAGACCGTTGCCGAAACGACCGGGGTAGATCAGGTGCTCGCCCTCCGCTGTTTTCCAGTCGATGGGGCGGAACAGACTGAAGGTCAGTTCCTGACCGTCCGGGAAGACCACGCGCACCGCGTTCCGCTCGAGCTGCACCTGCTCGTGCCGGCCGACCGTGATCGTATCGCCCCTTCTCAGGCGTTCGACTTTCGCCACGCCGACCTCGGCGGGGGTGATCGTTACTTCGTTGCTGTGGGGCGTGGCGCGGCCGTCTTCGAGCACGCCCACCACCGAAAAGCGATAGGTTTCGCCGTTGGTCAGCCCGGTCGCCACGTGGTGCGTTCGGTCGAGGCCGTCGGCCACGATCCGACGTTCCGGCGCGAGCTGGTGCACCCGGAAAGCCACCACCCGTTGGTCCTCGATCATCGGGTTCCAGCGGAGATACGCCCGGCCGTCGCCCGCGTCGGCGCGCAGCGCGGTCGGAGAGAGAATGGGGACCTCCGCGAAGGGGTCGGGGTCTTGCGACAGGGCGGGCGTCGCGCTCAGGATGAACGCGGAGGCGGCGATGGCTGACCATTTCATGAGTTTGCGCATTCAGCAGGTCCCTCGTCTCAGGCCCCGGACCGCGTGCACGATCAACGGGCGGCGTCGATCGCACCGGAAGGCGGAACGGCGGCGTCTTCCAGGACGTCGATGAGCGCGTCGACCGCCCGCTCCGCGGCCCGCCCCGTCCCCGCGATGTACAGCTTCCGTCGCATCAGCGGATACTCCGGTTTCACGTCGCGAATGCGGTGGTTATGACTGAACTTCATCCGCACCTGCGCCCCGTCCGGGGTGATCAGTGCGAACCGACGGGACAGGGACACCACCGCCCGATCCGGTCCCGGCCAGGCATAGGTCGCTCCGAAGGGCACATGCGGCCCGTAGGGTCGGCCGTGCGGTCGATAGCGCCAGGGCCAGTAGGCCAGATGCAGGGCCATGTCATTGTTGTTCCATTCGTGCCCCACCATGATCAGCGGCCGGGCCCAGTCGTTGGTCTCGACGCTGCTGCCCGGTCCGGGCCCGCCCTTGACCACGGCGAACTGCTCGGTGATTTCGGTCGACAGACCGTAGTGCCGCGTGAGGAAGCGGTCGAGCGTTTCCGCCGCCTGTCGATTGGCGGGATCGCCGTAGCTGATCACCACCGTCTCCTTTTCGCCGACTTGCCGGTCAGTTTTCCGCCGCCGTCGTCGGGGCGGATTGGCGGGTGCCTCGACCGGTCGGGCGAGTTCACGCAGCCATGGATCGACCTGGCCGGGCGTGAGAATCGTCACCGGCGACGCCTCGCCGACTTCGCCGGCCAGCGCCTCCGCTCTTGCCGTCACTTCATCCCTGCCGCGGCCGGGGAAAGACGCCGGCTCAAACAACTCCACCTCGGGCGTTCGGCTGATCGCCAGCAGCATGATGTGCCCGCTGGGCAGGTCCACGGTGAACGACACGCCCCGCGCGTCGCGCGCGAAGCCCACCGGCACGTCGCGATCCACGTCCCAGATCGCCTGGATGTCCGGATCGTTGATTCGGCAGTGGTACCGGTGCTGACTCAGATACATGTGGACCGTCGCCCGCTCGGTCATGTAGTGCACGTCTCGCGTGGAGAGGCCGAGATACTCGGTGTCGAGTCCCTCGCGATAACGCGGGTACAACCGCAGGGCGATGTCGGGCGTTTCGTGAGCCACCTCCATCTCGTGCGGCTCGCCGCGCGGATCGCCGACGGTCGTGATGAAGAAATAGTCCTCCGGGTCCTGCGAGAACCCTTCGGGCGTCGAAAGACTCGGATTCCACGCTTCGCGGTACTTCGGGCCCCAGCGGGCGACCTCGGCGTAGGCCGTCTCGTAGTCCGGTTCGTAGCCGAGCTGATCGACGATGAAATCGCGCAGCCATTCCACCCGCGCCACGAGCTGCGGTTCGCGGGCGTAGACCACGTACAGCCGCTGAAAGCCGATGCTCGTTCGTTCGGCGGTGACGAACTCCTCGCCGAAGGGATAGCCGAGGATCACGGCCTGTCCGTCGCCGTGGGCGCGGCGGACGATCGCCGGCCGCCCACCTTCGTACTTCGCCATCGTCTGCGCTTCTCGCGGCGACAGGACCGCGAACGGCGGTTGGCGGTCGGTCGTCTCCGGCCAGTCGCCGGTGAAGTGGCCGCGAGGAATCGTGACGGTCAGCGGTGTCTGCCGCACCGCCTCGCTGACCGTCCCCTCGACCGTGGCGCCGAACAGGTCGGTGAGCCGCGGTTGCGGCAGGGCCCGGCCGTATTCGTCCAGTCGGCCCGGCATCTGCGAGGCGATCAGCGTTCCGCCGTCCGCCACCCACCGGCGCAACCGGCCGGCCGTCGCTTCGTCCATCGCCGCCATGTTCGGCAGGATCAGCACGTCCAGGTCCAGCTCCTTCAGCCCGCCCCTTCGCACAAGCTGCTCGTCGATGCGGCTGTAGGGAAGCTTCGCGGAGTGCAGCGCCCAGTCCCAGCCGAGGAAGCTGTCGTAGATTCGGCCGACGTGCACGTCGAACGTCGTTCGCGGCAGCAGCAGTCCGACGCGTTGCGGCTTCGGCTCGGTGTTCGCCACCGTGGTTCCCAGCGAGTAGACCAACTGATTCGTCCGCCAGTGATTCGTGACCGAATGCCAGCCGAACTGGTGGTCGTTGTAGCCGTGGGCCACCCAGTCGTAGTTGTAGCGCAGCAGGTTGCCCGGCATGGTGAAGTGGAGCCAGAGATAGTCGCGGAACAGACTCTCCAGGGCGTCGGACGGCCGGGTGCCGAAGCCGACCGGCCCGATGGTGCGGATCATGAACGGCTGGTCGCGGTGGCCGATGCCTGCGTGGGTCCATTGGGCCAGATCGTTCCGACCGCCGAGGAAACCACCCCACTTGTGTTCGGCGGCCCCTCCCATCGTGTCGTGATCGCCGAACTGCCGCTGCTCGAAAATGACAAGCTTGTCCGGGAACGCTTGCCGCACGAGTTCCCGTTTGACCGACATGTAGTGATCGACCCAGTGCCGGCGGAAGTCCAGGTAGTCCTGGCCGATCACCGGCGGGAAGTCTCGGGGCGATCGCCAGCCGTAGGGCGTGTGGTAATCGCGGCCGAGCGCTTCCGCCGCCTTTTCCACGCTGCCGTACTTGCGGCGGAGAAACCGCCCCCAGGCCCCGTTGGAGTAGCGCTTGCGCTGCTTGGACATGAACTCACGCCAGTCGCCTCGGACCGCTGCCGACAGTTCTCGCCGGGGAACGCGCAGGTCGTCGAATGACGCGAACTCGGTCCCCGCGGCGTCGTTCAGCCGGTCGACCTCGCCGTATCGATCCTTCATGAACGCTTGCCAGAGCCGGCGCGTGTAACGTGAGTAATCGACGGCGATGGCGAGGTCCGCCTTCCCGCCGCGCTGCAGATGAATCGCGGCGATCGTGTCGTAGAGGTCCTGCCGCTTGAGGTTCGCCGCCATCTGTTTCAGGTAACGGCCGTACCGCTCGGCGACGTCGGGATTAAGCAACTGCACGCCACCCCACGGGTAGGGCGATCCCTCGGCGTCCAGGGCCACGAGCACGGCATCGAGATCGTCGGCCAGGGCTTCGGGAACCGGCGCGGCATAGTGCGTGGTAAACCACCACCCGCGGCCGATCTCGTACTCTCGCCTCTCGGCGACTTGCTCGGCCGACTGGAATCCGTGCAGGGTCGGCAGTTCCAGCAGCAGGCCGACCTGCCGACGCGCGGCATGCCGGATCATCTCGTTGAATCGCGTCCAGTCGTAACCGCCGCGGCCGTCGCTGTTATGGCCCCACGCCCCGATGGGCCGCTCGGGAGTGATGAAGCGACTGCCGCCCTGGTGGAACTTGGTCGCCGTGTAGGCCGGATCGATCGACAGGTTCTCCGCCCACCACCGGGGGTAGGAGCGATCGATGGGCTCCAGCGGCAGGCGCACGCCCACGGCGGGGCCGGCCTGACGCCACGCCTCCCGGCGCGGGTCGGTCCAGGGCCGGGCTTCGATCGTCCGTGCCCGCAGTCCGCGGCGTTTCGCCTCGGCGTTCAGGGCCTCGGCCAGACGCCGGCGCAGCGCCGACGCGTCGCGGGCGTAGTTCACCACCTCCCGAGCCGCGCGGGCCAGCTCGTTGCGCCAGAAGGCCACGTCTTCTTCAAGTCGCTCGGCCCGGCGGCTGTCGCGGGCGAGGCGGACGCTTCGGATGCCGTCGTCGATCGGCTTGACCCGCTCGTAGAGCCGCGCGCCCCGTTCGATCATGCGGCGGGTCTCGCTCGCCGCCGCCCGGTCGCCCCACGGCTCCAGGGAAGCGCTCAACGCGCGAGCCGCCAGCGCATCCTCCCACGCCGACCCGACCGCCAGGCGAACCGTCTCGCAATCTTCG
>CAYFQS010000060.1:0-13718 GCA_964345245.1 uncultured Planctomycetaceae bacterium
GGGGTCGATGAAGGTTACGTCCACGTCGACCGGTCCGATCGGATTGCGGCCCGCCAGTTCCCTGAGCGGCACGTCGGCCGTCGCCACTTCACCCACGCCGACCGGCAACTCCACCGTCTGGGTGTAGACCGTATTGTCCGTGGCGTCGCGGGCGACGACGGACAGCCGACCGGTGGTCAGTTCCTCGGCGTAGCCGTTGGTCACCGCGGCGGTGATGGACGCCTCGGCGGTGAGTCGGCCTTGGTCGTCATGCCGTGCGAGCGCGAGATGCACCCGCCGGCCCGCCGGGACCTGGGTCTCGGCCCGGATGCCATCGATCCACACCGACCGGGCCGCGCCCTTCTCTACCCCCTCCGGCAACCGCCCCGGTTCAATGCTGAAGGCCATGAGGCGAATCGGGGCGTCGACGTTCTCCGTCGACCCCTTGATGCCTTCGACCTGCATGCCGTCACCGAGCACGGGCACGCGAAACTGCCGCCAGCCCTCGAAATCGAGGGTGCAGACGGCTTCATGGCTGAAGTTCGCGGCCCGATACCACGCGGGCAGCGGGTAGTTGACACGATCTTCCCAGTGCACGATGAGTCGGTCATTGCCCCCGTTGCCCCTGACCCAGATGCGAGCCATGAGCGGCTTACCGGGAAGGCCCTCCAGCGACCACGCAACGGCTTGTCGACCGGCTTCGTAGTCAAGCCGCAGCGACCGCCGACCCGTGTGCACGACCTGCTCGTCGTAGTGAATGCCGGGATGGTCGTCGGGCGAGAGATCGCGGAGGTGCGGGGCGTAGTAGTTCCGACCGGTCCGGTAGTTGGGCTGTCCGCCGGCGGCGAACCAACGCGTCGGATCAGCGTGCTCGAAATCCGTCGCCGGCGCGACCGCGTTCGGGTGGGCGAACCGATCGGAGGCGTTGAAGAACAGACCGTAGGCATCGCTCTCAATCGTCGCATCGAACGAGAACGGCCCGATCGCCTCGGCCACCTCAGGGGTGATGTCGATCGCCACCGACTGGCGCTCGGCCACCGGCTGCATCGTGGTCTGGCGACTGATGATCGCGTTGTCGTTGGCGTCACGCACGTTCACCGCGACCGGAATGGGGCGCAGGTCCTTGCCGCGGAACGAGGCCAGCCGGATGACGAACTCCACCCGGCGGTCGGGGAACACGCCCTGTTGCCTCAGGCCGAAGCCCTGCACCGCGTTGTCGGTCCTGGAGAACTTCAGCGTCTCACGATAGTCAATCGCTGCGGGCGCGTGGAGCGACACGAGGCGCAATTCGTGCTGACGACTCGGCCGTTCGATGTTCTCGATCGCGGTGCGCCAGCTCCACGGGCCCGATCCCTCGAGCGGGACCGTCACCGTGGTGTCCCACAGGACTTCCCCTTTGGCGTCGGCCAGGTGGACCTTCACCGGCGCCTCGATCAACTGGTTCGTCGGTTCGCCGGTCACGCGCAGCACGAGAAACGCCGACTGCTCTTCCCACGTCACGTCGGCGGTCATGGTGCGCCCGGCCACCGGGCCCGCGATCAGGCCGCTGAGAACCACCGCCACGATGAACAGGAGACAACGGTTCACTTCTTGCCTCCCTTCTCCCCGTTCGTGTCTTCTTTCTCCGGCGGAGCAGGCGGGAGCACCACGAACTTCCCGCCGCGTACGTGCCAGGCGAAGTTAACCCGCATGGAATCATGATCGGTGCGTGGGGCGAACATGATCGTGCCGTTGTAATAACCGATGGGCGCGGCGGGTTCGCCGGGGACCAGCGGTTCCATGAACGTCTCGCGCTTGCGCCGGTCGTAGCGCGGGACCTTGAGCGGCGTCTCCTCGCCGTCCGTCAGATTCGCCAGCACCGCCCGCCCCTCACGGAACACGAGCAGTTTGTCGTCAAGCACGACCGGCTCGTACCAGAAACGCGTGGGCAGACGCTTGCGCCAGACAATCTTGCCGTCGGCCCGGTTCAGCACGGCCAGCGTCCCGCCTCGACAGCCGAAGATCACGCGGTCGTCGGTGACGACGGGGCAGTTGGTGAACTCGTCGCCTAGATCCGTGGTCCACTTCACTTTGCCGTTGGCGGCGTTGACGGCCATGGCCTTGCCCTCCTGATCGGCGAGGTAGACCACGCCGCCGTCGACCGCGGGCGTCGAGTCGGTGTGCGGGGCGATGGCCGTTGACCAGGCCGGCGACAATTCGCCCACGCGGTAGCTGCGCAGGTTGCCATCGTGGGTGATGAAGTACAGCCGGTCGCCGTCGGTCGCAAGGCAGCCGAACACGCCCGCGGAGATCGGGACGTCCTTCATGATGCTGCCGCTGGCCAGGTCGACCTGGTACAGGGTGCCCTCGGCGTTCGCGGCGTAGACGTCCTCCTTCACCGCGACGACGCTGCCGAACAAACGCTCGCCGAGCTTCGCCTCCCACAACTTGCTGCCGGAGGCGGCGTCGATGCAGTAGAGCCGACCGTCATGCCCGCTGCGGAGCAGCAGGCCGGCGTAGAGCGAACCGTAGCGCGTCCAGCCGAGGCCGTTCACGCGCTGGCGATAGATCTCCTCCCCGGGTTTCTCCAGGGGATGGGCCGTGTTCGTGCCAAACGCCCGGCCGAGGTATATCGTGTCGTTCGCGGCGAGCACTTGGGCCAGGGGAACGCTCCAGTTCGTGCCCGGATCGTGGGTTCGGCCCTTCTCGTACGGCGTCCCCCACGCCTCGGGCAGATGCTTCGCTCGTTTGTCCACGCGGGTGAAGTCGCCCATGTAGGCGTTCTGGCCTTCGGGATCGAGGAACCGCGGCTCGCCTTCCCGCCCGGAAAGCGGGCCGTACACCTCGACTTCGGTGAGCGTCCGCAGACGCGCGATCGAGTTGACGAACTTGATCTTCACGGACGGCGTCTTGATCGGCGGGAACTTGACCAGCCGGAACGTCTGGCGATTGTGCCGCACCGATGCAACGAGCCGCTCCTCGCCATCCTCCACGCTCGTGGCGTAGATGTCGAAGTGCGGGGTGACGTGTTCCCGGTCGTACACGTTGAAGTAGAGGGCCACGGTGGATACCCATCGCGAATCCTTCAGGCCAACGGACACGGTCGGATCGTGGTGCAGGGGCTGAATGTACCAGTTACTGGAAATCTCGTTGATGCGGCCGTTCTGCAGATACGCCGACTCGACGAGGTTCAGCGCCCCGGTGCGAATCTGCTCGACGATCACGCGGCTCGGCGCTTCCTCGCGCAGTCGGCCGAAGGGGTCGTAGTCCTGAGAGAACAGCGGGTTCTCCAGCACGATCGGCCGGGTGCGATAGAGCGGTGGGTAAAGCAGGTGGTTGATGCTCGGGAAACGGATGCGGCGGAAGGTCGCGTCGTCGACCAGGACTTCGCCCGTCTTGGCGGCAAAGCCGGCGGTGAGACGCTCACATGCCGCGCCGCTTTTGACCACGACACGCCCGAAACGCCATGCGTTCGTCGCCTCGAACGGCAGGGCGACTGAATCGTCCGACGCGGCGTCGACCATCACCCCCGCCAGCAGGGACGCGGGTTGCTTGTCGTCAGCCCGGCGATAATGGAACTCGAGCACCCACGTGGTGTGCTCGCCGAGGTACTGCTCGATCGACTGCGTCACGCCCTCCGGACCGACGCGAATCGCGCGAGCCCCGCGGCGGGCGTTGGTGGCGAATGCGACGGCGCCTTCCCACCCGCCTTCCGCCTCACCGCCGCCGTTGACCAGACGATTCTCGCCGAGGCGCACGAGCTTCTCCAGTTCGCCCGGCTCATCGCGCCGGATCGGCCAGACCTTCTCGGTGTAATCGCGGTAGCGGCTGTCGTACAGCGGCAGATCGGACCCGAGGATGTCGTTGTGCTCGCCGAGCGTGACCCGCCACAGCGATTCGCCGCTCAAATCGTACGCCATGATCTCCCCGCGGAACCCGCCGACGACGAGGCGCTTCGAGTCGGGGGAGAATCGGATCGCCCGGCCTCGCTGCGGCAGATCGATCCGGGTGACCAGGGCCCCGTCGTTGACCTTGTGAACCCGCAGTTCGCCGTATTCGTCGGCGAGTGCGATCAGCCGTTCGTCCCGACTCAGGGCGGCGTAACTCGGCATCGTCTCCAGCGGACCGATGCGGCCGTGCTCCTCGTCGGTGGCATCGAGGTAGACCAGCGACCGCCCGTCGCGGACGAGCCGCCGACCGGCGCCGAGTTCGTAGTCCGACAAATACGGCGTGACATCGCGGAGTTCGAGCTTCTCGTCAAACCGCCAGCGCTTGCCCTCGACATACACCACCGGTCCGAAAGACCCGGCGGGCCAGTTCACCTTCGCCGTCACTTCCTCGGCGTTGTCGATGTTCTTGTACTCGTGCAGCAGCTTGCCGGTCAGATCGCGGATCACCAGGTGCGTGTCATAAACGGTCACGTCCTTGGGGCCCCACTTCGTGTAGTAGAAGCTTGTCTCCAGTTGGGCGATCCGTTGACCGTCACTCGACAACGCGTAGCCGTGGAGCTGACGGCGGTGAATCTTGTCCGAGACATCCCTGTCCTCGAAGGTCTCGCCCTTCCACGAAGCAACGATGTTGAACGCATCATCGTAGATGCGGACTTCCTCCCCGCGATTGTGCAGGAGCCAGCCGGGCTCGGGCAGGTATCGGAAGTGGGCGGTCGACAGACTGTAATTGTCGCGGTAGCCGGTGGACCCGGGGTCCATGTTGAGCCGGGCCTGGGCGATGGGCTCACCGTCGAGCGTGAGGCGATACAGCCGGGCGCCGGCGGCGGTGTAGCTGTAGATGCGGTCATCGTGGACGCGCAGCTCATTCGTCCCCATCTCGGGCAGGAACCGGGCGAAGCGCAACTTGCCATCGGGATCGACCGAGTAAAGGTTCTTGCCATGGCCCCAGGTGATGGCGTACGCGTTGCCGGCGTCATCGAACTTGATATCAAGCACCAACTCGTTGGTGCCGCCGAACGAGGCGGCGGGCGTGATCGGCGTCGCCTGCTCGCTTCGCGTTTCTTTCGCGCCGGCGAACCGCGGCTCGGGCAGCGGCGCTTTCCTCGGGGCGTCGGCAAAAACCGCCTCTGCCGCGAGGTTCAGGCCGACTTCGTCGTTCGCGATCAGGCACAGCGTATCGTGGGCGTAGTGCAGGGCCTTGTGGGCGACCTGCACGTTCGGCTGCACCGGCTTGCCGGGCCCGCCGATGGGCAGTTCGCTCAGGTAGCCATAGCGGGCGATCTCTTCGAGCAGGAACGACCCGCGGTTCCCGCCGAGCAGGATCACCGGGCCGTCGACCACCGTCGCCGGAGCGATGACTTCCTGCCGGCCGCGCCAGCTATGGAATCCGTCGCCGAGCGGATCCTCGGCTTCCACGTCGCCGCGGGGCACGAGCCAGGCGTCGGCCTCGGCCACAATCCGCGCGTCGATCCCGGCGCTTTGCAGACGCTCGACGAGTGACGCGGCGACCGTCGCCGCGCCTTCCGCCGCGGTGCCGGGAATGATCGTCACCTGCTCGAGACCGTCGAGGAAGCGGGCGACCTCCTCCGGCCGCGGAACGCGCGCCTGCGCCGGATCGGGCAGGGTAATACTCGGCGCGGATGCCTCGGCCACGCTCGCCGTGAACTCGACCGTGCGACCGGAGAGGTCTTCACGAACCGTCACGGTGTACGTGCGGGCCTGCCTTCCCTGCGGCAGGTCGAGGGTTACCTCAATTTCGCCGCCGAGCACACGATGGAACTGCCGCGCGTCCCGACCGTCGTCGACCGTGATCCTGGCCGGAAACACCCCGGCGATGGCCTTGCCCGACTCGCCGATCAACTCGGCGCTCATCCGGAGGCGGCCGGGATCGCGGCTGGCCTCGCGGCGAACCTGCATGGCCTTGACCGGCTCGGGGGTGAACCCGACAAGTCCGCCCTGAATCCGCCGCATGTCGAGGTCAAAGCGGACCATGCCATCGCCCGCCTCTCCAAGCGGCAGGCGTTGCTGGGCGAGCAGGTCGTATGCGACCTTGCCCCGCCGGGCCGGCACCTTCATCGGCATCACGACCGGCCGGGCCATCTGCTGCTTCACCGTATGGCCGTAGTCGGGGTCGTCGAAGTTGGCCATGATCAGGTAGTCGATCTCACCGCCGTCGCGCCAGCCGGGACCGACCTTGAACGGTCCGGTCGCCGCGGGCTCCACGCCCCACTCCTTCAGCTTCGGCCCGAGGTAATCGACAATGGGCTGCGACTTCTGGTAGACCTTGTTCAGTTCATCATCCATCCACGTGGCGAAGTACTTGCCGATGAAGTAGCTGTTGAGCGGCCAGTCCTTGAGATGCGTCACGCCGGTCAGCAGTTCGGGCAGGATCGAGTCGGCTTCGACCACGACCTTCACCCCGTCGGCGATGGCTTCGCGGAGCCCGCGGAGCACCGCCTCGTCGAGTTCGTGATCGAAGCGCACGCCGGGCACGAAGAGCACGTCGAAATCGCGGACGCCATCCGCAACATGTTCTTCCCGGACGAAGACCGCCGGATATCCGAGCCGCCAGCACGCGATCCACACGCCCTCGGTCTGGTTTGCCGTGGGGATGTTCTTAAACGCGCTCAGCGCATGCTGGTTCATCGTGCTGACGATGCCGATGCGTCGATACCCGTCGCTGGTGCGGTCGATGATCTCGCCGAAGGGCTGGAGGATTTCGCGATTCAGCCGCATCGTCGTTTCGTAGCCCTTGGCGGTATGCGGATTCGGTCCGTCCTCGAACGAATGCCGCATGCCCCATTGCGAGATGCCGTTGGCCCCCTGGGCGAGCAGGGCAAACGCCATCTGGCGCTGGTACTGCCCATCGAACTTCGTACGGCGTTCGTGAACGATCGGGTGGTTGATGTAAAGCGTCTTGTCCGTACCGGTGCGCAGCGCGCGGGCCAGCAGCGGAATGCTCACCCAGCACGTGGAGTTGTCGGCGTAATGCACGTGCGAAATGACGTCGAGGTTCTCGAACAGGTCCGGCGGGTAGCCGTGCCGGAGCACGTCGTTGTTGCCCGGCGACGCCCACGTGCGGTGGTAAGTGCCGAAGCGGGCGTCCACGTCGAGCGACCGGCCGACCTTCACCACGTGATTGACATAGTCCGCCCAGCCGTACTGCCGCCAGTCCTCGTATCGGATGTAGTCGCGCAGCGGCTCGGGCTGGCGCTGGCTGCGCGGCTTCTGCAGGTAGCGGTTGAGTTGCTGCTCGACCCTGGCCGGCGAAATCCCCAGTTCATCCGAAACCCGCCGGGCCCGCACGTTGTCGAAGTACTTCTGGTGGTGCGGCACGATGCCGGTCACCGCGGACTGGTACATCTCGTCGTAGAGCATCATGCCGTCGAAAGCCGGCGAGTAGCGCATCGCCTGTACCTCGCGGGCGATCCAGCGCTCGGACGCATGGATGTAGCTCTCGATGTACCTCGGCAGGTGGAAGTCGTTGTAGCTGAGCCAGACGTCCGAATACTGAAGCTGCTGCCGCGTGCAGGCATCGAGAATCTGATCCCGCGGGGCCGGGGTGTACACCGCGGCCGGGGGCGGAAGACGCTCGTCAATCCCGACAAGCTCCTCGCGCCAGGTGTAGGCCCTCAGGTGCTTGTTGGTCATGTACGACATGAGGTCCACGCGGTTGTAGCCGAGGTTGGCCAGCGTCCGCACCGCACGGTCGAGATCGACCGGCTCGCCGCGAAGCCACCCGGGCTCCAGGTTGTTCATGGGCTTGGTGTACTTCGACGTCTTGACCACGTGATACCGGCTTGGCCGATCGCGACCGGCGAGTTCAAACTCGAAAGGCAGCGCAACAACGTCGCCGGGCAGCCCGTCCACGCTCAGCGTATACGTCCCGGTGAGCATCCGCACCGTGCGGTCCGCGGGCAGGATGAGCGGCCGGGCCATCCAGCGATCGCCGGAATCATCGAACGCGATTCTCTCCCTCACCCCGTCCGGATGCGTCAGGACCATTGCTCGCCGACCTGCGGGCCGCTTCGCATCCGAGCGGACCACAAGCGTCAAACGGATGTCCTCGCCGGCGACGAAGGCGCTTCGATTGCGATTCGCGATGACGCTCGCCGTGCCCGTCTGGTTCGCCTCGACCACCGCGGCACGAATCTCCCCCGCGAGCGGCGTGAGCGACCGATCCGACTCGCCATCGATCACCTGCGCCCGAAGCACATAGAAACCAGGCGGCACATCGGGCGCGCGGAACGTCAACTCGCCGCGCTGACGGTCGTTGGTCCATTTCAGCACCTCGACCGGCTTCCACACCCGCGACCGCGGGTTCGTCGGGTCGTACGGGCTCCACTGCACCCGCGCGGTCGGCGAGTTCACCGTCGGATTGTCCTTCGTCTGCAGCAGCCGCAGACCGACGGTCACCTGCCCGCCGCGCCGCAGCACCGGATGCTCCCACTCCAGGGCGAACAGGCGGACCGCATCCGGATCACCCGTGGTGTTGTCAGCGAGGAAGAACTTGTTCGGCCGATAGGACAGGTCGCTGCTCACCGGCAGATGGAAGTCTTCCGGTGGTTCGCCGTGGCCGGCCCGGAACTTCCGGGGGGCGAGGGTGGCGCTGAAATTCATCGTCTCGTCCAGCCGCACGTTGCCCACCCCGCCGGTCAAGCCGGTGAAGCTCTTGACTTCGCCCGAGAACTGCCGGTACGGCACGGTGATCGTGCTACGTTCGGCCTCAACGCCGGGGACGAGCGCGCTGCCGGGCGCCGTGAGATCGACCCGCCCATCCGGCGTGAGATGAAACGCCTGCCAACTCGGGAACAGCAGGTAGCCCCGGCCGACTTCATTGGCCGGCAGCCAGACGGTCAGTGGATAGAACGACCGCTGATGGCTGAGCACGTTGGTGATCGGACCGGGCTTCTGCTCGGTCTGGATATCCTTGCCGCGGGTCGGGTCCGGCAGGTTCTCCATATCAAGCGTGAAATCGGGCGCGGTGGCGAACACACCAAGGTCGGCGGCGATCTTGCGGAACTCGGGCGGGCCGGTCCGGGCCGCGTCCACGCCGTATACCGTCACCGGATAGCAACGCAGGCGGATCGTGTCGCCGTCGACGCGAATGTCGGGATCATCGGAACGGATCGTGCCATCCTCCGCAACGACGAAACGATGTCGACCGGGCTGGATGAAATGCTCGCCCGGTTCGAGCTTGGACGCGGGGATGTCGATTCGGCTTTCCCGGCCGATGTACTTGCCTTCGTAGTAGCGCTCGAAGAAGTGCTCACCATCGACGTGGGCGTTTCTTACCCACAGCGTGCTACGTTCGCCCAGGACGATGGTGCGGCTGCCGCGTTGGCTGAAGATCGTTCGGGTGATCTCGTCGAACGCCTCGGTATCACTGACGAGCCGGTCCGACTCGAAGTCTGTGACCAGACGGACGGTGATCCGGCGCTCGTCAGTCTCGCTCGACGCCGGATCGGCCTCCGCCTGCCGGTCGGTCTGAGCCCGCGTGACAAGCACGGCGCCCAGGGCGAGGCAGATGCTGAGCACGCCGATCAGCATGCGGCGGAAACGTGTCTGTGGTGGGTCATGCGGCAGCATGGCTGCGCCTCCCGAGTTTCATTGCTGCGGCGGAGCCGGCGGCGCCTGGTCCATCGGACCTTGGGTCGGCTCCGACTCGTCTTCGTCTTCATACGATACGTCGGACAGCAGCCGGAAGTAATCGCGGACGGCATCACGATATTCCCCCCGAGCCGCCGGGGCCTGCGTTTCCGTCACCACGTCGGCGTCGAACTCATTGGTCACCAGTTCGCGGGTGCGGATGCCTTCGGGGGCTTTGACCGAGGTGGCGCGGCGGGACTTGGGAATCCGCCCGCCGGTCAAGCCGGTATTCCGTCCGAACCCGAGTTGGGCCACGCTCAGCCCGCCGAGCTCTTCCTGGTAGATGAACAGCGAGCACGGCCGCGACTTTGTGAGCTGTTTCTCCGGAGCCCGGTTATCGTAGGCCTCGACCTGGAAGCGGACCTTGTCGCCGGGCTGCAGAGCCAGCGTGGCGAAGGTCTTCTCGAAACTCACCACCGCCTGTCGCTGCGACGGGGAGATCAGCCGCTCGATCTCGCCATGGTCGAGGACGGTGTTCGGGTTGTCGACGGTGACCTTCTGCCACTTGAGCACGGCCCGGGTGACGCCGTAGTCGTCCTGGGCCCGGATGCCGAAGCCGAACGCCTCGAGCCCATCGGCGAGCATGGCCATGTCCCGGCCGAGATGGCGGGGCATGAACAGCCGCGGCCGCTCGTCATTCTGCATCTCGAATTCGATGACGAGCGGGTATTCGAGTTCCAGGCCGTGCACGTCGCGGACCTGCACCCTCGCCTGTCGCGGCCGCTGGTGAAGCAGGCCGATCGACGCGAACCGCCCCACCGTTTCCAGCGGCAGTTCCTCACCGGTGTCCCACAAAATGCTCGCGGATGCCAGGTCCTTGGAGAAGGTGAACCCGAGCGTGATGCGGCTGCCTTCCAGCGCGAGCAGTCGCTGCTGGATGCCTTCGAGCGTGCGGGGCAGCAGCTTCGTGTAGCCGGGGTAGATGATCTCGGTCTGCATGTTGACCACGGACGGGCGGCTCGTGAACACGAGCACGATGGGCTCGGTTTCACGCTTGCCGAAGCGGAAGGCGAGCTCGCGGCGGGCCTCGACATCGCTGGTGATCAAACGCGCCGCCCGGCCTGTCTCGGTCACGTCCAGCAGCGTCTCGGCGACCTCTTCTTCGCCTGTCCGGTCGATGAGGGTGACCTCGTCGTAACCGCGTTGCTTGAATTCCAGCGCCACTTCGACCGTTTCGCCGAGCGTGTGGACATACTCGCCCGACTCGGGACTCAGCACGTACTCGACCGGAAACAGCAGGTCCCGCACCGCAATCCACGAATCACGCAGGTTGCCGAACAGCCGCCCCACCCCGAACCAGGGCGTGAGGCCGAGCACGACCAGCACCACCGCGGCGGCGATGCACTGTCGCCGGCGACGACGGTGCGGCAAGCGGTCGATCTGCTGTTCGAACTCGACGCGGTCGAGATCGCCGGCGGCCTGCTCGATCACCGCGTCGGTAAGCGGCGAACGGATTTCCGTATTGAGGAAGTCGAGGGCGGAGATGAGCCGGCTGTTCAGCCCCCCCACCAACTCCTCCATGATGAACGCCTCGTTGAGATATCCGGGGAAACGCAGGCGCTTCATGACGTAAGCCGCCGCCAAGCCGATCAGCAGCCCGGCGAGGGTGATGAACAGCAGAACATTGACCACCGCATTCGGCAGCCACCCGCTGAGCAGTATCAGCGCGGCGATCAGCGCCACCGCGGCGACGGTCCCGAGACGATAGGCGAGCGTGGCGTTGGCCACGCCTCGCCGGGCGGCCGAGAATCGCTCGATGCGATCGCGGAATGTCGCAAGCCGTTCGTTCACACCAGCCCCTGTCGCTTACGTACGTAACAGTCGGCGCTGACCAGCACGATGAGCAGGATCAGCACCAACGGACTGTTCCAGACTTCGAGGTCCCGCACGGCGGCGACCTGCCTCGGCCGCGTGTCGGCCTCATCGAGCCAGCGCTCCATCGCCGCCTGCCCGCCGTCGATGATCTCGCCGCCGGCGGTCTCGACGAGTCGCTCCACCCCTTCGCGGTCAACCGAGAGGTCGACGAACTCGCCCGCCGACGCTCCGGCGAGGAACTCCCGTACGGTTTCATCTTCGCCGTGCCGGGCGCGAATGCCGTAGCGCCCCGGCTGGTCGAGCATCACCCGGTACTCGTAGCGCCCCGGCTCTTCCGGCAGGTCACGGGGAAACATGCGGTAAGACGATCCGTCCGGCCGGCTCACCGTCACCACGAGTTCGGCATCGCGGATCGGGTCGAAATTGCTGTCCCGCAGTTCGCTGGCGAGCACCAGCTCCTGGCCGACCTGCGGCGTGCCGTCGCCAAAGTCAACGCTCGGGGTGTTCGGCCCCGTATCCGGGGGCGGGGCCACGAAACGTACCATGTTGGCGAGCATCATGGTGAGCGGCGGGTCCTCGAAATCGGGCTGAAGCTGCCAGCGCCAGAAGGTGTCCGCCGCACCGGCGATCACCTTGCCCTCGCCCACCGCCATGTACCCCAGCACCGGCGCTTCACGCTGCTCGGTGCGGTCGCCCATCGGCACCTCGACAATTCGCGTCATCAGCGGCGTGGCCAGCGGCTTGAACCAGCCGACGTTGTTCGATCCGTCAAGCTGCCGCAGCGCGTTGAGCCGCTCGCGGTTCGCCGCCGGATCGTCCAGCAGCCGCAGCACGGGATGGTCGTAGGCCGGCTTCGGGATCGAGACGAAGAACAGCCCCTTGAACTGGTCCGTGCGGCTGACGCGGTCGCTCAGGTCAAAGGGCAGCACCTCCGCGAGGTGGCTGTCCTGGTAGCCGCCGGCCCGGTACACGTCCTGACCGCCCAGGGCGATCAGCCCGCCGCCGCGTTTGACCACGAATTCCACGATGTGCCGCAGACGGGTCTCCGTCGTATCGCCGCCGGCCCGGAACAGGTTCCGCGGCACGTCCCTCAGCACGACCACGTCGTACTTGAACAACTCGGCCTGCGATTCGATCAGCCCCTGCTCCGGATTGCGATGCAGCGGTTCGCCCTGGACGTACACGCCACTGCCGGGCAGGTGGCTGATCGTCACCAGGTCGACCAGCGGGTCCACCTCCAGCACGGTCTTGAGCACTTTGAACTCGAAGCGAGGCATTCCCTCGATCATCAGCACGTTGATGCGATCTTCGATCACGTCGACGTTGAAGTTGATCGCGTCGTTTCGGGTCACGGCGTCACCGGTCGGCAGCCGCAGCGTGTAAACGTGGCGGCCCTTCTTCTCCGGGCGGTAGCGCACGTCGAAACGCCAGTTGTTCTCCTCGGCCACGGTGAACTGCTTGACCTTCCGACCGTTCTCCTGAAGCTGCACCACCAGCTCGCCCTGCGGCGGCTTGCCGGTCAGGGCGCCGCGGACCACGAGCTGCTCGCCGAGGCGGAGCACGCTCCGCTCGGGCTCGGCGGTGATGCCGGCGTCCTCCGGCGCGGTCCGCGAGCCGTACAGCCGCACGGCCACGTTGATGCCGCGGGCTTCCAGGTCGTCACCAAGGCGGAACAGGTCCCGTCGTTCGCTGTCGCGACCGTCGGTGAGGATCACGAGGCGATCGACCTCCGCCCGCGACAGCGCCGCCCGGCGCACCGCATCGCGGAATCGCGTCGGGCCTTCGCCGGCCTGCTGATCGTTCAGCGGACCGCCGCTGAAGCTGTGCGTTCGCAGCTTGACATCGCGTCCGACGCCGCGGCGGAGCCGATCGAGATCGGCCAGGGCCGCCTCGTGTCGGCTCGCGCCCCCCGCATCCTCGCTCGCCATCGAAGCCGAATCGTCCACGAGCACCGCCCACTCCTGCGGCTTGTTGACCAGCAGATCGAGATGCCATTCCAGCCCCACGAGCAGCACGATGAGCAGGCCGACGATCCCGAGGCGGAGGAAGAACGTCCAGAGGCGGACGCTGGGGCGCATGGAGATCCATGGCAGGAGGTTGATCGCCGCCAGCCCGCCGCCCACGACGATCAGGCCGACGATCAGCCACGGCTGCACCTCGCGGGCCATCTGCCAGGCGCCGTCGACCACGGCGTGGACCCGGCCGGCATCGTGGAGGCCGATCATCTTCAGCAGCCAACTCATGCCGCGCCCCCCTCGTGCTCGCGCCGGCGGGCGCGGCGCGACTGCCACGCCCCAATCGCCGCCTCGACGATGAATGCGAGCAGCACCAGCCAGAGCATGAGCC
>CAYFQS010000061.1:0-13654 GCA_964345245.1 uncultured Planctomycetaceae bacterium
GAAGTCGATCTCGTCGGGCAGGCGATAGACCTGCTTCGCCGGGGCGGCGACGTACTCGGCGAACGCCCCGCTGCGAGTGATCCCGATGCCCTGCCAGTTGAGGCAGTGGTTGTTGTGCTGTCGGCGGCAGAACTCGCAGTGACCGCAGTCGATGTTCGGATCGGCGGTGACGCGATCGCCCTCGGCGAAGCCCTCGACCTCCCGGCCGACCTCGACGACTTCGCCGGCGAACTCGTGGCCGGGGATGATCGGGTAATCGCCCATGTACTCCCCGCGGTGGATGTGCACGTCGGTGCCGCAGAGACCGGCGGTTTTCACGCGGATCAGCACCTCGCGCGGTCCGCACGGCGGCGGCTCGACGTCGTGCATCTCGATCCGTTCGGGGCCGGTGAAGACAACGGCTTTCATGGCGATTCGCTTTCGTCGGTACGTTGGCTCAGTACGCGGATCAGCAGCGCGCTGATGGTAGCGCCCGCCGCGTTGGCCACGAGGTCCCAGCCGGTGTTGACGTAACCGCCGACGTTGGTCTCGGGAATGAGCAGCGTGGCGGCGAATTCGATGATCTCGTTGACCGCGCCGAACCCCATGGCCGCAGCCACGCAGATCACGAGCAGCCCGATCGTCGGACCGACATCGCGCCCCCGCAGCCGGGCGATGATCCGGCGCAGCACGACCCAGACCACCCACGTGGTCACGCCGAATCCGTAAGTATGGACGACATGATCGAACTTCAGCCAGCCCGGCACGAGCCACCAACTGTAGAGCACGCGCGCCTCGCCGCTGATGGGCCAGGCCTCGGGCACCGGCACGAGCCCGCCGGCCATGTGGAGCAGGCCCCACCCGCTGAGGGCCCACATCACGGCTCGGGGCAGCGTGAACCGCGCGTGCAGCCCGAACACGACGCCGAGCAGCACCACCATCACGCCCACGTAGAAGAGGAACTCCCGGTTGCCGAGCGCCACCGACATCACCGCCGCCGCGATTACGTAGCCCACGGTGAACCCGAGCACCGGAATGGCGGTTCGCCAGCGTTCGGTCATGCGGCATTATCCGTCCGCGCGGCCACGCGTGACGGGCGCAGACGCCTTCCCGCGGGATTCGCCGGGCCGTCAACGAAGGTGATCGTCAACATGTCGAAATTGTACGCCACCGCCGTCGGATCGGCGGCCCGACCGTCCGCCTCACTCCGGCATCCTATGGCCGAAGAGGGTCAGGCGCATCAGCGCGGGGATTTCCGTGTTGTCGATGTTGCCGTGGACGAGATTGGCGTTGAGTCCCTCGGCCCGGACGAGGATGCCGCCGGTCACGTCGTCGCGGGCGGCCCAGGTGATCGCGAAGGGCCAGGCGTTGCCGTTGCGGTCCGGGGCGGCGATGAACGGCGCGGTGCCGGTCCCTTCCTGCCCGTCCATCGGGGCGCCGTTCACATCGCGCTCGGGCAACGTCGCGGGCGGCTCGCCGTCGACGAGCCCGACGCCCTGGAGGTACATGCCGCCGGCCTCGCTGTCCGAGGCGGTGAGGATCATGGTGTTAGGCTGGTCCGCCACGAAGGCCCGCGCCACGCCGACCGCCTCGTCCGCGCGGCGGAGAGCTTCGAGCTTGCCCTTCGCGTTGTTCTTGTTGCCGAAGTTGTCCGATCCTTCCTCCTCGACCACGACCAGGAACCGCTTGTCGTGCCGGCCGAGCACCTCGAGCGCGGCCACGGTCATCTCAGCCAGGGTGGGCGCGTGCGGCCAGTACAGCGGCAGCCCGACCTTCGCCAGCTCTTCCTCCGGCTTGTCGTTGAACGTGTGGTTCGCCGCGAAGACGCCGAGCAACCTCGTCACGTCGTCCGGCACCTCGGCGAGCTCCTCACGGGTAAACACCACGTGGTAACCCTTCCGCCGGGCTTCCTCGATCACGTTGCGGTCATCCGCCCGGACGCCCACGCCGTGACGACCTTTCACGCCCCGCGGCAGCATGTACTGCTCGCCGCCGCCGAGGATGACTTCGGCACCGGACTCGATCAACTGGACGGCGATCTCGTCGTGCATCGACCGCCTGGGAACGCTGGTGAGGAAGCAGCCGGTGCCGGGCTCGGTAATGGTGCCGGAGTTGACAACGCCGACGGGCAGTCCGGCCCGGATCGCCTGCCGGGCCACGCTGCGCGAGTTGCCCTGGGCATCGGTGATCGGCGCCTCGCCGTCCAGCCCGTACGACGGGCCCGGCACCTTGATGCCGTAGGCATGGACCGTGGCCCCGGCATTGGACGTCGCGGTGAGCGAGTTCGACAGGTGGCCGCGATACAGCGCCATCGCGGGCAGGCGGTCCCAGTGCAGGTCGCCGTCCGGCCCGACCATCAGGTTCCGCGCCGCGGCGAAGGATGCCGCCGACGCTCCGTCCGGGTGAATGAAGATCATGTTGCCCACGAGCGGCGAGGGCGGCGCGTCGCTCTGGGCTCGCGCTGCTCCGGCCAGGGCGAGCAGCAGGCAAAACGCGGAAGAACAGGTCAACAGAGATCGCCTCATGGGATCGCTCCTATCTTTCGAGGACTCAGCCATGATAACGCCTCGGCGGGGACCTCGCCGCGGTTCGTGTTAGAAATCGTTGAGCAAAGGGCAAAGAAAACACGTCACCCAGCCCATCCCACCGGGGCTTTCTGACCGGGAACGCTGACGCGGCGGTCGACGCCTTTTCGCCGAGGGCTCCCGACCGTCTAACATGCCCTGTTCATCTACGACAGCGACCCGATACTTCCCATGGACGACCACCACCATCACCCGCGCCAAAGCAACACCGAAACCGCCGCCGCGACCGATCCGGTGTGCGGCATGACGGTCGACCCCCGGAAGGCCGAACACGCCGCCGAGCACGACGGTGCGACTTACTACTTCTGCTGCGCCGGCTGCCGGGAGAAGTTCGAAACCGACCCGGAGAAGTATCTCGGCGATCGCGCGGACGAGCAGAGGCCGACCGGCCCCGGCGTGCAGTACACCTGTCCGATGCACCCGGAGATCGTCGAGGACGAAGCGGGCGACTGCCCGAAGTGCGGCATGGCCCTCGAGCCGACGCGAATGACCGGCGGCGAAGCCGAAGACCCCGAACTCCAGCGGATGACCCGGCGGTTCTGGGTCTGTGCCGCCCTGACGGCGCCGGTGCTGGTCATCGCGATGGGGCCGATGGTGGGCCTGCCGCTGAAACACTGGATCAGCCGATCGGTGCTGCAGTGGGCGGAGCTGCTGCTCGCCACGCCGGTCGTCCTGTGGGGCGGCTGGCCCTTCTTCGTGCGGGCGGTGAAGTCGGTTCGCCACCTCAGCCCGAACATGTTCACGCTCATCGCGATCGGCACGGGGGTGGCGTGGGCCTACAGCATCGTGGCCGTGCTCGCCCCCGGCATCTTTCCCGACACGTTCCGCAATGAGGCGGGACGCGTGGCGATCTACTTCGAAGCCGCGGCCGTGATCGTCACCCTCGTGCTCCTCGGGCAGGTGCTGGAAGGCAAGGCTCGCGCCCGCACGTCCAGCGCGATCCGCTCGCTGCTCGACCTCGCGCCCGAAACCGCCCGCCGCGTGAACGAACAGGGCAACGATCAGGAAGTTCCGCTCGACGAAGTCGAGCAGGGCGACCGCCTTCGCGTGCGACCGGGCGAGAAGATTCCCGTCGACGGCGTGGTGCTCGAAGGCCGCAGCACCGTCGATGAGTCGATGGTCACCGGCGAGCCGACGCCGGTCGAAAAGGCCGAGCACGAGCAGGTGACCGGCGGAACGGTGAACCAGACCGGCAGCTTTGTCATGCGGGCCGAGCGCGTCGGCTCGGAGACGCTGCTGTCGCGGATTGTCGAGATGGTCAGCGAAGCCCAGCGCAGTCGGGCCCCGATCCAGCGCATCGCCGACGTGGCCGCGGCATGGTTCGTTCCCGCCGTGGTCGCGGTGGCGGTGATCGCCTTCATCGTGTGGGCGATCTTCGGGCCCTCGCCGTCCATGGCCTACGCGATCATCGCCGCGGTGTCGGTGCTGATCGTGGCCTGTCCGTGCGCCCTCGGGCTCGCCACGCCGATGTCGATCATGGTCGGCATCGGGCGCGGAGCGCAGGAGGGCGTGCTGATCCGCCAGGCCGAGTCGCTGGAAGTGTTCGAGCGGGTCGACACGCTGATCGTGGACAAGACGGGGACGCTGACCGAAGGCAAGCCGAAGCTGGTAACGGTGGAGCCGGTGGGCGACCTGGAGGCAAGCGAACTGCTGCGTCTGGCCGCGGGCCTGGAGCGACAGAGCGAGCATCCGCTCGCCGCCGCCATCGTGGACGGCGCCGGGCAGCGCGACGTCAAGCCCGCCTCGCCTGAGGCGTTCGACTCGATCACCGGCAAGGGCGTGCGCGGAAGCGTCGAGGGCCGCGACATCGCGGTCGGCAACGAGCATCTGCTCGCGGAACTCCGCGTCGAACTCGGCGACGCGGCCGAACGCGTGAAGGCGCTGCGCGGGGACGGGCAGACCGTGATGTTCGTTCTCATCGACGGACAGATCGCCGGCCTGCTCGGCGTGACCGATCCGGTCAAGCACACCACGCCCGAGGCCCTCGACGCCCTGCACGAAGCGGGCGTGAAGGTCGTGATGGTGACCGGCGACAGCAAGGCGACGGCCGAAACGGTCGCGGCGAAACTCGGCATCGACGAGGTCCACGCCGAGGTGCTGCCCGAAGACAAACACGAGATCGTCAAGCAACTGCACAGCCGGGGCGAACGGGTGGCCATGGCCGGCGACGGCGTGAACGACGCCCCCGCCCTCGCCGCGGCCGAGGTCGGCATCGCCATGGGCGGCGGCACCGATGTGGCCATCGAGAGCGCCGGCGTGACGCTGGTCAAGGGCGACCTCCGCGGCATCGCCCGCGCCCGCCGACTCAGCGAAAGTACCATGCGGAACGTGCGGCAGAACCTGTTCTTCGCCTTCGTCTACAACGGGCTGGGCGTGCCCATCGCGGCCGGCGTGCTCTACCCCGTGTTCGGCCTGCTGCTCAGCCCCATGATCGCCGCCGCCGCCATGACCTTCTCCAGCGTCTCCGTGATCAGCAACGCCCTGCGCCTGCGCAGGGTCGATCTGTGATCCCGGCCGGGCCCGCCTCGCTTCAGCGAGTGCGGGAAGCGCGGTCAAACCGCACAGCGCGCCTCGCTGAAGCGAGGTCGCGCCGGGTTGAAGCATGATCATCAACGACGCCCACTCGCACGCCGAAGCATCCCCGACCACGGTGTCGAGTCAGCCAGATTCTCGTGCGTACGGACAATCCCCGCGGGCTGAACATCGATCGCCTCAGTCCCGTTCCGTCGGAAGCGGCGCGTCCATCCTGATGAGCTGCTGCTTTGCCCAGATCAGCCACTGCGGGCGGGTGTCCTGGTCGAGGATCTGCTGGAGGAGGACGCGAACCTCTTCGGTGCGGTCGCCGCGGCGGATGAGGGCGCGGGCGAGGTTCGCGCGATATCGGATGTTGTCGGGAGCGAGACCCACCGCTTCGCGGAAGTGGTTGACCGCGTCGTCGAGCTTGCCGACCTGCTCGAGCACGAGGCCGAGATTATTGCGGGGCTCGGGGCGGTTGGGCATGAGCGTGCGGGCGTATTCGAACTCCCAGGCCGCCTGGTACCAGTCCTGCTGCTGGTAGTAGACCTTGCCGAGGTTGTTGTGGGCCGGCCCGTGCTCAACATCCGCGGCCAGGGCCTCGCGGAAGGCCTGCTCGGCTTCATCCAGGCGACCGGCGTCGAGATGCGCGAGTCCCTGTGAGGCGTAGCGTTTGGCGACGTCGGTCTCCCGGAGGGGATCGGTCTGGACGGTGCGATAGGTCCGCCGCGCGGTGGCGCGCCCGGAGTTCGCCGCGCAGCCCGCCGCCAGGACCAGTCCGGCCAGGCACAGACTCATCGCCACACTTCGGCCTGTGATCGGTCTCATGGATTACGGCGCCTGCGAAGGAGGTTCGTAGATCAGGTATGTTACCGTGGCTTCGGCATCCCACAAGTGGCGCGGACCATCGCCGTGCGGCGTGCGCAACCGCAAATCCCGGACGCTCAGGCCGGACTGATCCGTAAGGTGATAGACGAACGTCACGAACTGCCGGAACGTCACGCCGCGCAGGGCGAGGGCGGTCGGTTTTCGCAGATAGGGCGAGTCGGCCACGCGCCTGGCGGACTGGGGAAAGACGCCTTCGAGCGGTGCGCCCTCGAAGTTCGCCTGCCGCGATGCGGACTCGATGCGCCGGCCGAGCTTCTGGATGCCCATGGCCTCCGCCGACGCCATGGCCGGCTTCGCCTTCAACGCCTCGATCTCGCGAACGAGCCGGCGACATTCGATGAGCTCCTCACGGGCGAGCCGGGCCCCCTGCCGCTGGTCCCGCATCCAGCCGTAGCTCCACACCGCCGCCGCGGCGAGCAGCACGAGCATGATCCCGACGAGCACGGCCTGCCGCTTCTGCTGACTCATCGCCCGCCCCCTTTCGCCACCGCGGTCTGCGTGCGCGGCCGGGCGGTGAAGACAAAGCTCACGCCCTGCTCCCGCAACGCCTGGGTCTTCGGCGGCTCGACCTCGTATCGCCCCGATTCGCGAAGGGCGACGGCAACGCGCTCGGCGTCGGCGTGCGATCGCGCCTGCCCGTCGATCCGGATCAGGTCCGGCTCGATGCTCAGGTCGAGGATGCGGAACCGCACGCCCTCCGGCAGCGCGCCGAGCACCTCGTGCAGGTGGGCGAGGGCGGAGGGGGCTCGCATCGCCGCGCGGTCGTCGTCTTCCGACGTCACGCCCCCGAGACCGGCGAGCCGGCGACGCTCGCTCCGCAGTCGCCCGGTGATGCTGCCGGGCACCCGCTGGTCGGGAAACGTCTCGCGGAACACCTCGGCCTGCTGCCGTTCATACCCATCGCGCAGGTCCGCGAATTGTCCGCCGCGCCACTGCGTGACGAGGAGAACGCTCACGAGCAGCAGCACCACCGCGGTCACGAGGGCGACGACCGGTTTGCGGTAGACCTCGTACCGGCCCGGCGCGGCCAGCGCCTCGCGACGCAGGTCGATCCACGGCGTGGCCACGTCGTCCAGCACTCGCGCGGCTTGGTTTGCCGCCGCTTCATCCGCGCTCAGTTCGACGCTCTCGACGATCTCGACCCCGCCGATCGATCCGACAGACTCCTGGATATCGGTGGTCTCTCCGATCGCCGCGAGGCGGACGGGGGCATCGTGCCGGGCGGTCCATTCATCGACGCGGCTTCGCACGGCGGCGTGATCCTCGGCCAGCCACCACCAGCCCGCCGGGGTTCGCCGGGCGAGTTCGACGAGGTCGTAGCCGGCCGACGCGATGAGCACCCCGTCGAGGTCGTCCTGCTGCTCCACGGCCAATCCGGCGGCGAGCAGGGCTGCGGGACAAATGTGCCGCACCGGGACGCCGGCGGCTTCGAAGCCGTCGACGACCGGCCGCAGCTTCTCGAGCGGCGAGCACACGCCGAGGGCCTGTTCCCCGCCGAGGTCGACGTAATCGGCCACGATGTCTTCGGTCGCGATGGGCAGATGCTCTTCGAGCCGGAAGCCCATGGCCCGTCGCCGGCGCCCGCGTTCGAGGTCCTCGGTCGAGATCGCCGCACAGAGGCACCACGACGAAGCGAGGGCCAGGGCCACGGGTTGGCCGGCATGGCCGAGCCCGCCGAGATGCTGACTTGCGGCTTCGACGCGGGCCGGGATCTCCGCATCGTCCGGCCCGGTCACGAGTTCGACATTCGTCTGCTCATCGCGGACCATCGCGACGCGCCACGCCCGATCGTCGAGGAAGATGACAAACTGTTCGCTCATGGCCGCCCCGCTTCCGCCGCGTGCTGAGGCACGGTGAGTTGGTGAGACGCCCCGCCGTATGCCACGGTCACGGTCTTGCGGCCTACCTCGACGATGGTCACCTTGGCGCCGGCGTCTTCGATGTGCTGGCCGGGGCCGGCGAACTCGATCAGACCGTTGGATTTCTGGAAGATCGCCATGGAGTGGCCGGGCTCGTGCACGGTGCCGACGAGGCGGACCGGCATCGTGGTCGCCGGTTTCGGCGACGCGGCCTGCTCGGTCTCCTCGGCGGGCGGGTCGTACAGCGGCCGGCGAAGATCGAGCTGACTGAGTCGCACCAGTTCCGCGAGCGGCGGATGCGCCGGGGCGGAATCGTCGGCGGCGGGTCGGCCGACTGAAGCGCCGGCCTCTTTGGTGGTGTCACTTGCGGCCTCGGCAACATCGCCGGCCACGCGGACGGGTGCGGTCAACCCGAGCGCGAGCACGGCGACCGCGCCGAAGGCGACCACGCCCACCGCCAGGCCGACCATTCGCTTTCGCTGCCGCACGTTCATCGGTTCACCATACAAACTCGTCTCGCCAGGGAAGGTCGTAGCCGGTATCCGGCTCCTCGGGTCGCACGTCGCTTTCCGCGTCCTCGCCAGGCGCCGATTCGTCATCGTCGTCGGAGTCGGTGTCCTCCCCATCATCGGCCGGTCCGCCGCGCTCATCAATCGCGAGAGCGTACCAGTCGCGTTGCGGCCCGCGGGCGATCACCCAGAGCCCGAAACACGTCGAGCCGTCGGTAAGACGTTTGCGGAGCTGCTCGCGTTCGTCCTCGCTGATCCGATCGAGCCGGGCGAGCACCGCGGCCAGCGACTTGTGCGGGTGCTCCCCGCGGGCTTCGATCAGCCGCCGCATGTCGGATCGGCTGAGCACATCGCGGCCGACATGGCGGATCACCGCGGGATCAGCACGCTGGAAGTTGACCTGACCATCGCCCCAGCAGGTGACGAACCGCGCGAGACCGGGCTGGCCGGCACTGCCGATAAGTTGGCCGGGCGACGCATCGGGGAAGATCTGGTCGTAAGCGCCGATCTTCGCCAGCTCCTCCAAGGGCGGAGGCGTGTTCCGCCCTGGGGCAAGGGGCCGGAGATTGATCGCGGCCTCCCTCGCCGCCGGACCGCCGGCCTCGGCGATCAACCGCTGCAGTGACATCCCGACTTCCACCGGGCGGCGGTCTTCGAGCAGTCGGTTGACGTTGAGCCGGGCCTGCTCGTCGGTGAGGACGAGTTGGTAATCGCGCCCGGCGAGCCGGCAGTTGATTCGCTGTTCGGCCATGGGCGGATGCTCGGGCGGCTCTCCGCGCGGACTCGCCCGCCCGCGCTCGCCCAGCTCCGCTTCGTTCAGCAGACGTTCGACCTCCGGGAGCAACGTGTCGTGGATGCTGGTCACCGCCCAGCGGCGCTGGAGGCGTTCCACGTCGCCGCGGACCTCGAGCGCGCGGATCATGCTCCGCCGGGCGAGATGCGCCAGCGACACCCCTGCCAGCAGCACCAGGAAGAGGGTGAGCAGTAGCGCGAAGGCGGAATGGGAACGGTGCCGCATCATGCGTTCGGCTTTCGGTACGCGGCGATGATCCGCTCGACCTGCGGGGCGGGCTGATCGCCCGTCCAGACCCGCAGACGCCAGTGGAAACGGTTGTTCATCTCGTCCGGGGACACCGACTCCTTGATCGCCGGTACCCGGACGATCTCAAATCGCCGCACGCCGGTGCAGACAAGATCGCGCTGCACGTGGGGATTGGTCCGCACGTCCCGGGCGGACTGCTCGCGGACGAGCCAGAATCGCCCGTTGATTTCGTGCACTTCGTACCGCACCCGGACGGGGCGATGGGCGCGATCGCGGGCCGGGCCGTGCAGCCCGCTGTAACCGGTGAGGGTGAGGACGTTGTCGCGCGGAGACTCGAAGTGGGTGGCGTGGACGAGATCGTGGCGCAGCAGTTCGGCCCATGCGTCCACCGCTTCGGCGCGACTTCGGGCATCCGCGGCCGGCGTGCCCACGCCGACCCCGCCCGCCATGTCCCCACCGGTAAGGTTGGTCAGCACCATGAGCACGCCGACGATGAGCATGCTCGAGAGCACGGTCGCGAGCAGCAGTTCCAGCAGCGTGAATCCGCGGGGGCTACTCACGGCCAACCTCCTCGGGGCCTTTGTCCGGCTGGTTGATCGCCCGCGCTGCTTCCGGCAGCACGAGGTCGACCTGGACGAGCGTCTCGTCGCCGGCCTCGACCTGCCACCGCGGGGGGTCGGCCTCACGAATCTCCAGGCGGAGGGCGCGGGCCCCGAGCCGCTCGATGGGCGGGTTGGCCACGATGCGAGTTTCCCAGACCAGCGATGGCGCGGCGTCGACCACGCCGGCCTCGCCAATGGGCATCCCTTCGGGCCGGGTCCACCATCGGCCGATCATTTCGTCGGCGACGCGAGCGGCGAGCTGCTTGCGCTGGGTCAGGGCGATCTGGTGCGTGTGCCGCGCATGGGCGAGCACGATCCCGACGAGCAGCGTGCCGAGGATCGTGATCGCGGCGATGACCTCAATCAGCGTCAGGCCGGCCCGCCTCGAGCAGGGCGAAGATGTCGTCCACGTCGCTTTCATGTTCGATCAGGATCATCTGTCCCGTGAGTCCGCTGAACACGAGCCACACCGATTCCTCAGGCGAGTCGACTCGCGCGGCGTAGCTCTTCGAGCGCCCGCCCGAGGAGCAGGCGATCTCGACGGCGCCGGCGTCGAAACGTTCGGCCCGCCCGCCGGTCTGCGGCAGGAGCAGTTCGGCGATCCGGAACGGCGCCGGGATACTGCTCACGTGCGAACCCCGCGCTTCACCGGCATTCCCGGGGGCCACGCGCTGCAGGCGACCGCGGTCGAGGTCGAAGCGCAACGTCTGCACCTCGCCGAAACGCTCGGCGGCAATGCGGGTGGTGCGGTCCACGTGGGCGATGCGGCCGACGATGTGCTCAAGGGAACTGCGGCGGGCGTTTTCGGCGAGCGACCACGCCGTGGCCCCCGCGAGCAGGCCGAGCAGCACGACCACGGCCAGGACCTCGACGAGCGTGAAACCGCGGCGGGCCATGGTCAGTTGCCGCCTTCGGCGTCGCCGAGTTGCCAGGAATAGATATCCGCGTTGACGCCGTCGCCGCCTTCTCGCCCGTCCTCGCCGAGCGTGTAGACCTCGAAGGGCCCTTCGCGGCCGGGGCTGTTGTACTCGTACCGCCGGCCCCAGGGATCGGTGCTGCTTTCGAGATCGAGGGCGTCGAGCCCCTCGTCGTTGCCGGGATAGCGATTGTGCTGGAGGTAGTAGGCCTCAACGGCGGTCTTGATGGTGGCGAGGTCGGACTCGGCGCGGCTGATCTTCGCGGTCTCCATGTAGCCGGTGACCTTGATCGCGACGGCCCCGGCGAGCAGGCCGATGATCACGACCACGACCATCACTTCGATGAGGGAGAAGCCGGTCGCGCGACAGTACCGCTTCGTCTTGTGAGTGTCCATGTTCATTGTTCTCTCCGCGATTTTCGTGCGGAAGCAAGCACGCCACGGTCGGACTCGACCCGACCTTCGGCCCGAGCCGAGGTCGAGGGCGGTAGCGAGCCGGTTGCGCGTTCTGACGTACGGCGCATTCGGCACGGCCGACCCTCCGCTGTGTTCCGGATCGGGCCGGGGCACCCCCGGAAAGGCATCCTTCGTCATCGGTTCATGAGATCCGCGGTCACAGCACATCGCCGGCCTCCAGGATGGGCAGGATCGTGGCGAAGGCGATGAACCCCACCGCGATCGCCAGGACAATCATCATCAGCGGCTCGAGCAGCGCGGTGAGCCGATTGGACGTGATGTCCACCTGCGTGTCGTAGTCACTGGCAAGGTCTTCGAGCATGGTTTCCAGTCGCCCCGAGGCCTGGCCCACGGCGAACACCTGGATCACCAGCGGCGGGAAGGCGTCGGTCTTTTCCAGGGCGGCGGCGATGTCGCGTCCGGCGTAGACCGCCCGTTCGCACACTTCCAGCGCTTCGCGGATCACCCGGTTGTGCACGGTCCGCTGGGCGATCTGGACGGCACGAATGAATACCACGTCGCTCCGGAGGAGGGTCGCCATGACCATGGCCATGCGGGCGATCGCCTGCTTGCGGATGAGTTCGCCGAACAGCGGCAGTTTGAGCTGCAGCCGGTGCCAGGCCATGCGTCCGCGTTCGGTCCGCAGCACCGCGCTGACCGCGGCGAAAAGCCCGCCCCCGCCGAGCAGCAGCGCCCACCACCAGCCGAGGAGCAAGTCGCTCATCGTCTTGATCACGACGGTGGCGAAGGGCAGTTCCTTGCCGGTATCGACGAGGACGCTGAGCACGTTGGGCACGACGTAGGTCATGAGGAACAGACTCACGCCGATCCCCACGAACATCACGATGAACGGATACATCAGGGCGGAGGCGACGCGGTTCTTGAGCCCGGCGCTTCGCCGGCGGAACTCGACGAGGCGCTGGAGCGCCTGGTCGAGCGTGCCGGAGTTCTCGCCCACGCTGACGATGTTGACGCAAAGGTCGTCGAAAAGTTCGGGCTGAAGCTTCATGGCCTCGGCGAGATTGCCGCCGGCGGCGACGTGATCCCGCAGCAGCAGGATCGCCTGCTGTAACCGCCCGGTGTGCTGGCGCTGGATCGTGTCGAGGGCCTCGAGCAGGGCGATCCCCGCGGCGAGCAGGGTGGCGAGTTCCTGCAGCAAGCCGGTGACGTGGCTCGCCTGCCGGGAGATCAGATAGCGCGACAGGCGGTCGCGCTGCTTGCCCGGCTTCTGCTCGACCACGTCGCGGATGCTCAGGCCCTGGGCCCGGAGTTGATCGCGGGCCTGGCGAGCCGAATCGGCGGTGATCGTCCCTCGCAGCGGCGTCCGGCCGCGGCCCACGCCTGTCGCCGTGTATTCGTACACCGCCATCAGACCGCGGCCCTCATGGACACGCGCATGACTTCCTCGAAGGTGGTGTGCCCGCCGGCGACCTTGACCAGCCCGTCGTCGCCCAGACTGTGCATGCCGGCCCGCTTCGCCGCGTCGTTGATCTCCGCGGCGGTCGCGTGGCCCTGGACCAGCCGGCGCACCTCGTCGTCCACGACGAGCAGTTCGAAGCATCCCAGGCGGCCGTGGTACCCGGTGCCGCGGCAGGCCTCGCAACCGACGCCCTTGCGGACCCGCGGTTCGTGGTCGATCCCGGCGACGCGCAGCGACGCCATCTCCTCCGCGCTCGGCGTGTAGGGCTCGGCGCAATGCTCGCACACCCGCCGCACGAGTCGCTGGGCGAGCACGCCCACGAGCGAGCTGCCGACCAGGTACGGCTCGATGCCGAGATCGAGCAGTCGCGTCACGGCGCTGGCCGCATCGTTGGTGTGGAGCGTGCTGAACACCAGGTGACCGGTCAGGGCGGACTGGATCGCCATGACCGCGGTCTCGCGATCTCGGACTTCGCCGACCATCACGATGTCCGGGTCCTGCCGCAGCACGCTGCGCAGCCCGCCGGCGAAGGTCATGCCCTTCTTCTCGGCGATCTGAATCTGGCTGATCCCGTCGAGCTGATATTCGATCGGGTCTTCGAGGGTAATGATGTTGCGCTGGGTCGAGTTGATCTGCCCGAGCGAGGCGTAGAGCGTGGTCGTCTTGCCCGAGCCGGTCGGCCCGGTGACGAGGATCAGCCCGTGCTCGACGGTGATGAGCCCGGCGAAGCGGCGGAGGGTGCCTGCGTCCATGCCGAGCTCGCCGAGCGTGTACAGCCGGGCGCTCTTGTCGAGCAGGCGGATCACGACCCGCTCGCCGTGGCTGGCGGGCCGCCCTCAGCCCCGGCTGGGCGTCGCGAACTGGAAGTCGAGGCCGCGGGCCTG
>CAYFQS010000062.1:0-13611 GCA_964345245.1 uncultured Planctomycetaceae bacterium
CCGGCGGGACCGCTACCGGCGCAGGCAATCCCCCGGCGTGGCGGCTTCAGCCGCCATGTTCTGCGTCAAACACCCAACACCAGCACAAGGACGGGAAGAACACAAATAAAGAATCCTGGTGTTCCTGGGGGTCTTCGTGGTCCTGGTGCTTTCGCTTTCCGAGCCCATGGCGGCTGAAGCCGCCACGCCGGGTCGCACGATGTCATGGCGGCTGAAGCCGCCACGCCGGGGCGCACTATGTGGTGGGGTAGTAACGGGCGAGCACCGCCCGCCAGTCGTCAAGACATTTGACGGCGATGAAGGCGTTGGCGACTTCGTCGGCCTGGGGGTGATGGCGGGCGAACTTGATCCCGAACTTCCGCATCATGCGGCCGGCCCGCTCTTCACCGTGCAATCGCACGGACAACTCAAAATGCTCGGCAAGGACGTCGCGCTGCTGGGCGAGGGTGGGCGCGCTCGGCTGCTCGCCCCGCATGAGCCGGCGCGCCTGGCGGAAAATCCAAGGGTTGCCGATGCAACCGCGGGCGACCGAGACGCCTCGGACGCCGGTCCGCTCGATCATCTCGAAGATCGCCTGCGGCGTAAAAACGTCGCCGGAACCGAGGATCGGAAACCCCCGGTAAACCCGCGCGATCCCGGCGAGAGCGGGCCAATCGGACGGCCCGACGTACTTCTGCCGTACGGTGCGACCATGCACGGTGGCGCTGACGAAACCGGCCTCGATCACCGCCTCCATCACGCGGTGAAACGCCCGCTCGGCCTCGGGCGAGTCCTCGTAGGCCCGGCGGAGCTTCACGGTCAGCGGCCGATCGCCGCCCACCGCGTCGGCCACCGCGGTGACCACGTCCACCGCCTCATCGGGCACGCTGAGCAGGTGCCCGCCGCGGCAGCGCTTGCGGATCTTCTTCACCGGGCAGGCGAGGTTGATGTCGATCACGTCATAGCCGAGGCGCACGAGGATTCTCGCCCCCTCGGCGATGTCCCGCGGGTGCGAGCCCATGAGCTGGCCCGCGATGGGGTGGTCGGCTTCGTCAAGCTCGGCATGCCGGAGTCCCTTGCCGCCCTGGATGAGGAACTGATCGAGCATCGCCTCGGTGATGCAGTACGGGCAGCCGTGGCGACGGGCGATGAGCCGCATCGCCGCGTCGGAGTAGCCCGCGAGTCCGGCCTGATAGAACGGGGCGTCGGCGATCCACGCGAGCGGGCCGCCGGGCGCGAATGCATTCGGTCGGCTGGTCGTGGCGGGCGATGGCTTGCTCGGCAGAATCATGCCGATCATGATATGATCCCGTGTTGCACACGACCACGGATCGCAGGGCCGGACCGCCATGAAACACATGCTGCCCATTACACTTTTTCTGCTGACCGCGGCCGGGTTGATCGGCTGCGGGGCTGACCTGGCCACCGATGCCGCGCAGGCCCGGTACTATCCCGAGGCGATGCCCGTCGGCCCGCCGCTGCCCATCGAGGTCGTCCGCGTCGACAACGAGCACATCCGCTTCGACAACCGCGGCGTCACGGAGTTCTCCGAGGTGAAGGTCTGGCTCAATCGGCAATACGGGGCCATCGTCGACCGCATCCCCGTCGGCCGCAGCCGCCCCGTCGCCCTGCTGGAGTTCATCAATCATCACCGCGAGCGCTACCCCATCGCCGGCTTCCTCAGCCCGGACCGCAGCCAGGCGCTGATCATGGCCGGAGCCGAGATCGACGGCGAAATCCGCAAGCTCCCCGTCCGTTTGGAAGAGGACTGGCGTGAATGAGCCGGACATCCCGACGTCTCACCCCGCATACGTGCAGACCGTCTTCTCCGTCTCCCACACCCGCACGTGCTCGAGGGATGCGCCGAGCTCGCCGACTTCTCCTTCCAGCAACTCGTAGATGACCCGGGCGATGTTCTCGACCGAGGGGTTGAGCGACGCGAACTCACCGCGATCTTCGTTGAGGTGGGTGTGGTCGAAGCGTTCGATCACGACGCGATCGACCAGCGCGTCAAACTGCTCGATGGCGAGGGTCCCGCCGGTGTCGTCGACGGGGCTGCGAACGGCGACTTCGAGCTGGTAGTTGTGTCCATGGCCGGCGGGGTTGTTGCACTTGCCGAAGACTTCGCGGTTTTTCTCCGGCGTGAGCTCGGGCACGTGCAGCCGGTGGGCGGCGGAGAATTCGTACTGGTGGGAGATGATCACGCTTTTCACGTCGCGCTCCTCAATGGTCAGACAAAGTCGGGGGGTGAGCTGCAGACCGACGCGGGTGACGGAATGACGCAGCGGCGTCTGCAGGGCGGCGAGCAGACCCTGGAGCACCTTCCCGAAGCCGGGATCGGGGGTGTCGCTGTCGGCGGCACCTCGCATCGCCGCGGCGAGCACCGGCAGCGCGTGAGACCGCGCCGCCTGGTCGATGTGCTTGATGTTCATCAGGTAGCCGGTGGTTTCATCCGGGGCACCCCGGCAGCTCACGTGCAGCTCGTAGTAGCTGCCCAGGCCTCGCATGGGTGGCCAGGCGGCGAAGCTGTTGCTCGTGGGCGCATCGTCCGCCAGCCGCCCCCCGGGCCCCACACAGAATCGCACTGTCCGCGTCAGATCGACCATGAAAGACATGCTATGCCGCCCGCGCCTTCGCGGCGACAGCGCGGTTCACGTCAAACGGCTGTCAGACAATGGAATCCGGTCACTCGCCACGAATCATCAGCGACCGCATCTGCCTGGCCCGATCGATCAGCCGTTCGTCCTCGACCGCTTCGCTCTGCTTCAGGGCGAAGTGCCACTGCTGTTTGGCTTCCGTGGTCACCGGCAGCAGTTCGAAGAACAGGTCGATACCGGGCCACTCGTAGATCGGGGCCTCGGCCTCGCGGGCGTCGTTCTGCGTCTGGTAGCCGTCCTTCTCCAGCCGCACGTCGTACATGCCGTAGAACGTGAAGGGCACGGTGACGGGCGTACGGCCGACCTCCTCATCGTTCAGGTACACCAGGGCGCCGCTCGGCTCCGACGTCACCGTGATCGTCCGCTGGATGCAGCCGACCGTCGCCGTGGCGAGCAGCGCGAGCGCGAGCAGTTGACAGGGGCGTTGCAGCATAACGGGTATTGTATCGACAGCCGGTGGGCAGACCAAGTCGGATGTGACGATGCCCCGTGCGCGTGGCCGGCCCCGCCCTACCGCTTCTGCAACAAGCCGACCGCGGAGTTCATGATCCGTTTGCGAGGGGCGGTGGCTTCGGCCTCCAGCGGGATCGTCTCGACGAAGCGGGCCTGGTGGGCGAGCACGCGCTCGCCCACGTCGAGCCACGGCACCGCCGCCGAGGATCACGACGGGGCACACGATGAGCTTGCGGATCATGGCAAATCCATTTTCTGACAGAGGTACAACATGGCCGCGTGACCGGACCTTCCGGCCGCGGAACAGGCGAGTCGTAAAGAAAAGAGGCGCGTTACAGGCAGGACGCAGGTTTCTTCGTCGAGAGGTTCGGCAATGTGCCGGACGACAGGATCGGGAGCTGCGCCGCGTTCCGGCCGGGCTTGCCGGAAGTGATCGTCACGGCATGAGTTGCATGGCCCGGATGTCAATCACGATGATGCTCGCGATCGCGACCGCGATCAGAGCCACCATGACGAGCAGTCGCATGACGAATCGGCGGCTCATGGCTTAACGGGCTCCGGAGCGTGGCGGAGAATGGCGGGGGCGATCACGTGACCGGCGAACTCGCGGCTGAGCACGCCCAAGTGCCCGCCGCGGTGGCCATGCTCCCGCCATGCGGATTCGTAGGCGAGTTGCTCAACCCGCGGGTCGTCCGCTCCCGGACCGACCAGCCCCACCTTACCGGCGGCGGGTTCGCGGGCGCCGTCCGCCGTCCCGAAGAAGAAGGTGCCCCATCCGGCGAGCCAGCGGTCCTTCCGGGAATACACGTTGACAAGGCGATCAAGCCGTTGCAGGGCCGGACGCACGTCGTAGCCCGGCCGCACGGCCGAGGCCAGCAGCCACGCCTGCTTGACGCCGCCCTCTTCCATCAGCGTCAGGGCTTCAAGTAACACCAGCGTGCCGGTGGAATGGCCCATGAGCACGACCGGCCGATCGGGCGAGCTTCGCTGGAAGCGACGTACCGTCTCCATGAGCTGGCCCGCGGCACGGTGGTGTTGCACGCGATTGCGGAGGTTGCGCAGCGGGTTCAGATACCGAGGCCAGTTGAAGAGGACCGAATCGCCGACGCCGCCCTCGGCCAGGCCGCGCAGGAACTGCCGGTCGGCCCGGATCTCGCCCATCATGCCGGGGCAGTAATACACGCGGTATGGCGATTCGCGCTCGGCCATGGCACTCTCGCGAGAAGGCGGTGGGTCAGTCGAACTCATCCCCCCGGAACGTCTGGCCCAGGTACGTCTGGCGGACCACCTCGTCGTTGACCAGTTCCCGCGGCGGACCTTCGCGAAGCACGTTACCCTCGTGAATGATATACGCCCGGTCGCACACTTCGAGCGTTCGCTCCACGTTGTGGTCGGTGATGAGGATGGCGATGTTCTCGACGTCGCGGAGGCGGCGAATCTCGGTCTGAAGCTCTTCCACCGCCATGGGGTCGACGCCGCTGAAAGGCTCGTCGAGCAGGATCAGCGACGGCTCGGTGATCAGCGACCGGGCGATCTCCAGCTTCCGCCGCTCGCCGCCGCTGAGCGTGCGGGCCTGCTGCTTGCGGAGCTTGGTCAGGTCGAACTGCGTCATCAGCTTCTCGGCGGCGTGGCGCTGCTCGGCCCGGGAGATCGGACGGGTCTCCAGGATCGCCCGCAGGTTCTCCTCCACCGTCAATCGCTGGAAGACGCTCGGCTCCTGCGACAGATAGCCCATCCCGAGGCGGGCCCGCTTGTACATCGGCAGACGACTGACATCGTGGCCCTCGAAGACGACCTGGCCCTCCTTCGGCGTGATCATGCCGATGGTCATCCGAAAACTCGTGGTCTTACCCGCGCCGTTGCGGCCAAGCAGACCGACGATCTCGCCCTGTCCCACGTGGAAAGACACGCCGTCCACGACGCGCCGGCCCCCGTAGACCTTGACCAGGTTCTGGACCTTCAGGATGACCATGGCGGCCATGATAGCGGAAAACGCGGGCGGTTGGCCGAGGCGCGATCCCCCGGCGCGCCCTCGCTTCAGCGAGGCGCGGCTACGGCGCCATCCCCCCCAACACGCCTCGCTGAAGCGAGGGCGCGCCGGGGAAAGGACCTCACGCCGGCGCCGCGCCGTAGATGTTCAGCGGGCGAACGTCGTCGATGACGCCAAGTTCCGCGACGTAGCACCAGAACCGCCGGATCGCGGCGAGCTCACGTTCGCCGACGGTGTAGCGGAGCAGTTCGCCGAGGTAGCGCCGGGCGAGATCGCCCGGCCAGCCGCACGCGGCCGCGTGGCGGTCGACCATCTCCTCAATCCGCTGCGCGTTGGTCCGGCGCTGACGATCGAGCACGTCGGGCAGATCGCCGAGATCGGTATCGCGTTTCGCCATCCACACCGCGAACACGAAGGGCAGCCCCGTCATCGCCTGCCACGCCTCGCCGAGGTCGAGTTGGTAGGGGTAGTCGCTTTCGTCGGGCCGGCGGGTCACGACCTTGTCGCCGATAAGCAGCATTGCGTCCTGACCCGCTTCGCTCGCTGCGGCATCAAACGCCCGCAACCTCGGTCGGCAATCAAACTGCCGGGCGAGAATCACACGTAGAAGCTGCACCGACGTATGACTGTCGGTGTCGACGTGCACCTCATCGAGCTCGGCGATCAGCCGGCGACTGAACAGCCGCACGGTCAGCGTCGGCCCGTCGCAGCCGATCCCGCCCACGGGCACAATGATCAGCGGCTCCGGCGAGGCCTGGTAGTCCATCACCGGACACAGCGCGACGTCGGTCTCCCCGGCGATCAGCCCCGCGAGGAGCGCGCTGGGCACCGCGAATTGGACATCCACGTCGTCAAGCTGATCGATGCCTTCGATCAGCGGCCGGGCGTTAAGGAAACTGACGCATCCGACTCTGAACCTGGACCGGGCAGATACTTCGTTCATCCGGACATTGTAAACAGCCGCCGGGGATCGGGTGATCCCGGTGGGGCGAGCGCCTTGGGTTGTATCCGTGAGAACAATACGGGACAATCGCCGGCGATGCAGATCGATCTTCACGACGCTGATCGCCAGCGTGTGTGCACGGTCCAGGTGGACCCCGCCTCGCCGCCGGGAGTGGTTCACGGCAAGTCCGGCGAAGAGGAAGTCCGCGAATATTTCCTGGACTGGGACCGCGCCTTCGATGACGAAGGGCACCTGCGGAAGTGCCCGGTGTGCGGCTGCACCGACCTGTTTCGCAGGCGCCGCATGACGCCGGTGACGGGCTTCATCGCGGTCCTCGTGGTCACGGCGATCGCGCTGGTGTTGTGGGGCATCGGCCGGCCGCCCATCATCGCCGTGGCCGCGGTGCTTGGGTTCGTGGTCCTGGGCAACCTCGCGATCTACCTCCTCGCCCCGCATCAACTCGTCTGCTACCGCTGTCACAGCGTGTTCAGCGGCCTGCCGGTGAACGAGAAATACCCGGAATGGAGCGACACCGCGGCCGAACCGTACCAGCGTGCCGCTTGCGACGACCGAACCGGAGACGAGCCGACATGAGCGATCGGCCACTGCTGATCTACGGGGCCGGGCATCACGGTGAGGTTCTCGCGGAGGCGGCCCGACTCGCCGGCTGGTCGCTCCAGGGCTTCATTGACGACCGCGCCCCGGATGCACAGGAAGTCATGGGCCTGGCGGTGCACCCCGCGGCCGACTGGCTGCAAACCGCGGTCCCGGGCCAATCGCCGCCCCTCGCTCTCGCGCTGGGCGACAATCGCCATCGCTTCGCCACGGTCGAGAAGCTGCAATCACTCGGCCTGGAACTGGCGACGATCATCCATCCCGCGGCCTTCGTGAGTCCCTCGGCCACGGTCGAGCCGGGCGTCTTCGTCGGCCCCCGGGCGGTGGTGCACGTCGCCGCCCGCCTCGGCGTCGCCGCCCTGGTCAACAGCGGAGCCGTGGTCGAGCATCACAACGTGCTGGGCGCCGCGTCGCACGTGGCGCCGGGGGCGGCGCTGACCGGCCGGGTGCAGCTCGGCGACCGGGCGTTCGTCGGCGCGGGGGCGAGTGTGATCCCCGACGTGAACATCGGCGACGACGCGATCGTCGGTGCCGGCGCGGTGGTGATCGCCGACGTGCCGGCGGGGGCGACGGTGGTCGGCTCACCGGCGCGACGCGTCGAGCGTGATTGACGGTGAACGCCTCGGGGACCACGACTCAACCCCCGCTCAAGCGGGGGCTCTTGCGTTTCACCGGCCGGCAACGCGAGATGCGATTGCCCTTCTGCTCCGGTCGCGTATAGTTTCGGTCCATGGCTGACCGCGACAACGCAACCCCGCAGCGCATCCTGATCGTCCGCCCGAGCGCTCTCGGCGACGTGGCCCGGTCGGTGTGCGCCCTGGTGAGTCTGCGGCGGAGGTTTCCCGAAGCCCGGATCGACTGGCTCGTGCGCGATTCGTTCGCCGAAGTCGTCGCACATCATCCCGACCTGAACGGGGTGAGACCCTTCCCGCGCTCCCGGTTCCGAGGGTTCTTCTACCGACCGAACGTCGCGGGGGAGGTGTGGCGGTTTCTCCGCTCGCTTGGCGAGCAGGGATACGACCGGGTGTACGACCTGCAGGGCCTCAGCCGCAGCGGGATATTCACCAGGGCGACCCGGTCGCCGCATCGCGTTGGTCCCTCCAACGCCCGCGAGCTGGCGTGGCTGAGCTACACCCGGCGGGTCGACGTCGGCGCCGCCACGCACACGGTGGACCAGATGCTGGCCATCGTGGCCGGCGATGGCGTGGAGCCGGTGGCGGACCTGCAACTTCACGTCTCCGAGGCGGACCGGGCGTGGGCCGCGGATCAGCTCGACCGGCAGGGCTTGACGCCGGACCGCTATTTCGTGATCGCCCCGACCACGAAGTGGCTGAGCAAGCGTTGGCCGGCCGACCGCTTCGCCAAGGCGATCAAACGCATGGGCGATGCGGGGCTCCACGGGGTGGCGGTGGTCGGCTCGCCGGGCGAAGAGCACCAGGCCGCCCCACTGCGCCACGCCCTCAGCTTCGGCCGCGAAGCGCACGTCACCCCGCTGTGGGACCTGATCGGGGCGACGACGGTCGGACAGATGATGGCGGTGATCGAGCGGGCGGGGCTGGTGTTGAGCAACGACAGCGCAGCGCTGCACATCGCCATCGGGCTCGGCCGACGGTGCCTCGGGGTGTTCGGCCCGACCGACCCGGCAAAGGTCGGGCCCTATCGCTACGATATCGGCGTGGTCCAGGCCCCGGCCGCGGTGAACGTGCGTTACCGGGCATCACGGCTCGACCAGGCCTTGATCTCACGCGTGAATGTCGACCAGGTGGTGATCGCCGCGAAACGGGTGCTCCACGCCCCCCCGCCGCGGCCCGCCGCCGAATAAACCTTCGAGAACCGCGATATGTATCGCCGTCACGTATCTGCCCGGACACGCCTGATCGGGTCGCGGCTCAGGCAGTTCGTCTGGCACAATATCCTCCACGCCGACGATCCCCCGCACCGCCTGGCGCGCGGGGCGGCGATCGGCATCTTTGTCGCCTTCACCCCGACGCTCGGCATCCAGCTCGTGCTCGTGGTGCTGCTGGCGGCCATTCTTCGCGGCAACAAGGTCCTCGCCTTCACCTTCGTGTGGGTCTCGAACCTCGCCACCATCGTGCCGATCTATCTGCCCGCGTACTGGCTGGGCACCAAGCTCACCGGGGCGCAGGTGACGTGGGAGGAAGTCGCCGCGATCTTCTTCACCGACCACGGCAGCTGGTGGCTGAACCTGAAACACTTCTGGACGGCGGCGATGGAAGTCGCGGGCCCGCTGTGGGTCGGCTCGCTCGTGCTGGCGACGTTCTGGTCGCTCGCGTCCTACGCCGCGGTGTTCTATCTCGTGACCGTTTACCGCCTCCGTCACTCCCGCCGGGCTTTGGACCGGTTGAACGAGAAGAATGAAGCACCGCACGATCACGACTCAGCCCCTGCCACGACATGAACGACACATCCGATGCAACCCGGCTCTACCTGGCCAGCACGTCGCCGCGACGGGCGAAACTGCTGCGCGACGCGGGCTATGCGTTCGAGCCGCGAGCGCCCGGTTTCGACGATTCGACGATTCCGACCGACCGGCTGGCGCCACGGTACGCCGCGGAAGTCCTCGCTCTGACCAAGGCGGCGAGCGTGGCGAGTGAACTCGATGCCGGGCTCGTGGTCGGCAGCGACACCATGGTCGTTGCGGACGGCCGGGCGATGGGTAAGCCGCGGGATCGCGACCAAGCCGCCGAAATGCTCGGCCTGCTCTTCGGTCGCTGGCACGAGGTGATCAGCGGGCTGGCGCTGATCGACGCGGCGTCGGACGTCCGGCTCGTGCTCAGCGACGTCACCCGGGTGCGGATCGCCCCGCCCGGTGGCGAGCGGCTCACCGCCTATCTCGACGCCGGCGACTGGCGAGGCAAGGCCGGCGGTTATAATCTCGCGGAGTTGACCGGCGACTGGCAATTCGAACTGGACGGCGACCCGGCGACGGTGATCGGCCTGCCGATGTCTCGGCTCGCCGAGGCCCTCGCCCGCCTTCGCGCCAAGTCAGGACCCTGATGGTGAGTCGTTCGCGACCCGACACCCCGCGCCCGGACATCAGCCGCGACCTTGCTTCGCGGCAGCGGTGGCTGCTGTCCACCGCGGCCGGACGCGCGCTGCTCGGCCTGGGCGAACTGGCCTACGCCAATCTGCTGCGACTGCGAAACCTCGCCTACGCGCTCGGCGTGCTGCCCACCCGCCATGCCCCACGCCCGGTGATCAGCGTGGGCAACCTCACCGCCGGCGGTACGGGTAAGACGCCAATGGTCGTGCACGTCGTCACCCGACTGCGCGAGCTCGGCCACGATCCCGGCGTGCTGCTGCGCGGCTACAAGGCGGACGGCGACGGCGACAGCGACGAAGCCGAGGTGCTTCGCCGCGCCTTGCCCGGCGTGCCGGTCATCGCGAGGCCGGATCGCGTCGCCGCTTCGGAGCAGCTCGTCGAGCAGAGCCCCGATGTGGACGTGATCGTACTCGACGACGGGTTCCAGCACCGCCGGCTGGGGCGCGACGTGGACCTCGTGCTCATCGACGCGACCGATCCCTTCGGCGTGAACCACGTGCTGCCGCGCGGGCTGATGCGCGAACCGCCGGGCGGCCTGCGCCGCGCCGACGCCGTGATCGTGACCCACTGCGCATCGGTGGACGACGAGGCGCGGCAGGCGGTCGACGAGCGGATCGCGCGTTACCACGGCCGGCCGCCGATCGCCCACGTCGCCCACGCCTGGCGCGACGTGGTCGACCGCGACGGTCAACCGGTCGCGGCCGGGCGGGCCCGCGTGCTGGCCGTCTGCGGCATCGGCAACCCCGACGCGTTCTTCCATGCCGCGAGTCGGCGATTCACCGTCGCCGCGGCCGTGCGCCTGCCCGATCACGCGGCCTATACCGACGCCCTGCTCACCCAGTTACTGGTCCAGGGCCGCTCCGTCGGGGCCGACGCCCTGCTCACCACGGAGAAGGATTGGGTGAAGCTGCAGGGCAAGTTAGAATCCCGCCCGGACGCGCCGCCGGTGTGGCGGCCGCAGTTGGCGATGGAATTCCTCGACGGGGCCGGCATCCTGGACGACTGGCTGCTCAAGCCGCTGAAAGCGACGGGCGAATCATGAAGCAACTGATCGACTTCATTGACCACTGGCGGCCCCGCCGGGCGCTGGTGGTGGGCGATTTCATGCTGGACCATTACCTGTTCGGCAATGCCGACCGGCTGAGCCCGGACGCGCCGGTGCCGGTGCTGAGCATCGTCCGGGAGGAGACACGGGCCGGCGGGGCCGCCAACGTGTGCATCATGCTCCGGGCGCTGCGGTGCGAGGTGAGCTGCGTCGGCGCGGTCGGCCGCGATGACCACGCCCGGCGCCTGCGCGACCACCTGAAGAAGACCGGCTGCCAGATCACCGGACTCGTCACCGCCGACGACCGCCCCACCACGGTCAAGCGTTCGTACATCGGCCTCGCCCAGCACCGCCATCCGCAGAAGATGTTCCGGGCGGACTTCGAACGCGCCGGCCCGCTCGCCCTGCCCGCCTTCGATCAACTGATCGAACACGTGGAAGGCGAACTCGCCGACTGTGACGTGGTGTGCATCGAGGACTACAACAAGGGGGTGATCGACGAGGCGTTCTGCCAGGCCGTGATCGACATGGCCCGCAAGCACCGCACGCCGGTGCTGGTGGACCCGGCGGCGACGCGGAACTTCAACAAGTACCGCCGGGCGACCGCGATCACGCCGAACCGCACCGAAGCCCGCATCGCCACCGATCTCACCGCGGACAGCGAAGCGCAGCTCCAGCAGGTGGCCGAGCGAATTCTCACGCAGGAGAAACTCGACGCCGTCGTGCTCACCCTCGACCGCCACGGGGCGTACCTGCTGGAGAAAGGCGGCGAGGGCCAACACATCTCGACCGAAGCGCGGAACGTATACGACGTGACCGGCGCGGGCGACATGGTGCTCGCCATGCTCGCGGCGGCGGTGGCCAACGGCGCGGACTGGCCCACCGCGGTGACGCTGGCCAACGTGGCCGGCGGACTCGAGGTCGAGCGTTTCGGCGTCGCCGCGATCCCCCTCGAAGATGTCCACCTTCACCTGCTCAAAACCGATCACGGCCGGCTCGGCAAGGTCCGCACCGTCGAGCAACTCCTTCCCGAACTCAACGCCTACCGCAAGCACGGCCGGCGGATCGCGTTCACCAACGGCTGCTTCGATATCCTCCACGCCGGCCACGTCGAGATGCTGCGCTCGGCGAGGAAGACCGCCGACATGCTCGTGCTCGCGGTCAACTCCGACGCATCGATCCGCAAGCTCAAGGGCGGCGATCGGCCCATCGTCTCCGAGCAGGACCGCCTCGACGTGCTCAGCGAGCTCGAGTGCGTCGACTACATCGTGCTCTTCGGCGACGGTGCCGGCGGCGATGCCGATACCCCCCGGCCCCTGCTCGAGCAGATCAAGCCCGACGTGCTGGTCAAGGGCGGGCAGTACGCCCATAACGAAGTGGTCGGCTGGGAAATCGTCGAGAGCTACGGCGGCAGGGTGGAGACCATCCCGCACGTCGAAGGCCGCTCCACGACGAACATTGTCGAGAAGATCCGTTCGCAGGCGGACGAATCCTGACCCGCCCCGGACGGGATCACGTCCGGGCGTCCGCCATCGCGCCGAACAGCCGCCGGTGCGGCAGCGCCTCCGTCCGCTCGAAATCCAGCTTGCCGAATGCCTCGCCGGAGTAGTTGCGATCGATCTGTTCGGCTTCGGTCTTGAAGTGCATGTCCCGGCTGATGAACCAGAACGGCGCGAAGCCGTACGCCCGATGCTCGCTCGGCGTGGCGGTGACCACCAGCGCCGCGGCGATCTCGGCCGACCACTGCTTGCCCGACTGATCGCGGGCGCTGAGCACCAGGCGGAACACGCCGTCACCGAGGTGGTCGATCACCTCGTAATGGAACACGTAATCCCGCCGGGCCGAGTCGTCACTCACCGTCTCGGGATGACGCAGCAGCGACCACGCGATCTCCGCTTCTTCCAGTTCATTCTCGGGCTGAACGATCTGGAGCGTCTCGGCGACGATGTCGCCTTCCTCGAAGTTTCCTTTGTAGCGTATGTCGCGAATCTGCATGTCATACCTCTCAATGATCAGAGCTTGCAGCTTGCTGCGGGCAAACCGGGCCGCCGAACCGGCGGATCGGACTCATTCGCCTTGACGTTCAATCCTACGTCGTCGCGCCGCCCGTCGCCGCCGCCTCCGGGTGGGAGCATCACCCAATCCGCGGCCCGTACGCTTCGCGCGGATGCCGCAGGCCACGACGACACGTACGTTCGCCGGCCGCCGCGGCCGAACTCGAAACGTCGTGACAAGTCGGTCGTGCATTCGTGATCCGCGCCTCGCCGTCAACGCGGCAGTCAACCCGCACCGCGTCGCCGTAGCCGTACTCCTTGAGATCGCCCTCACTGCCGTCGTCCTTCCCCTCACCGAGCCGGCGCATCCGTTGAACCGTGACTGACAATTCCCACAGTCGGCCGAGATAATCCTCGACAGCTCTCGCGCGCAACCCCACACTGGTTGTATTGCCGTCATCCATCGGTCCTTCTAACCTGAGCGTCAACCGAGACCGTGTTCTATGGCGTACACACAGCCCCGTAAAACCGCGACCGATGGTCGCTGCCGATCTGCGTCCACCCCGGCATAAGCTTCGATTGCCAGGGGACCCTGCCGTTTCGCGAACACCGCCGCATGACAGTCGAAAACCTCGGCTTCGAAGAGGCGGCCTTGTTCTACCAGATCAACGACATTCTGTGTGACATCGCCCGCGAAGACGATCTTGCGTCTTGCCATGCCCGGTTCCGCCGGTCGAATCCCGCGCCCTGCCGCGAGCCCCGCACGATCCTCGACGGTGTCGAGAGTCGGGGCATTTCGTTGGAACCGGCATGATGTAGCCGGTGAACAACAACGGCTGGTGGGGCGAAGGCGAGATCATGTTATCCCTCT